>JBJHCR010000069.1:11920-22612 GCA_050486105.1 Vulcanimicrobiota bacterium | reverse complement strand
TGCTGCCCCGTGAGGTGGCGATCCGCAGTCGAGTAGCCCCAGGTACCACGTCATCGACCTGCCCTACGCCTTCAATATTGTTGAGGATCTCCACTTCGAAGGCAACTCCGGTCCGGACCAGGCGACACTTCATGACGGAACTGGGTTCCCCGGCGGCAAACTCTTCGATGATCAGGTGCTGATCGATGCGGCCATCAGGTTCACCTCGCCAAAAGCGATTGTGAGTTAGACGATAGTGACAGTAGTCGAAGATCGAGTGGGCTGCTTCCACCGAGGCTTGATGATGCTGATCGCCTGCAATGAGGCCGAATTGTCCCCGATGGACGGTGACGAAGGCTCCCATCATCAACAAGAGAAGTCCGGTGAGGATCATGACCAGATAGAGAGCTATCCCTCGGCGGCGTTGTTTCTTTCGTTGGTTTTTCTTCATTGATGCTCCCTGGGCCTAAAGTTCGGCAAAGCTGTTGCGCGGGGCCTTCTCGACCACGATTTGGATACTTTCAGAAATAGCCACTCCGCTGCTCCCCCGACGGCTTTGATCCTGCAAGGTGACATTCAAGCGCACCAGCCGAGTATAGGGGTCAGTGTCGACCTGGAAAGCCTTGATCTGGGTGCTCAAGGTGGTGACACGGAGGTTTTCGGACCCAGAAGTAAGGGTCTCGAGCAAATGAGTATTCAACTCAGCCAGATCCATGGGTGCGGGTATCGGCAAGGGTGCCGTCGCTGCTCTCTCAAGGCGGAAGAAGCTTCCTTTTTCGTCTCGATTGGCGTAAATCACCACCCAGCGGTTCCAGTTAGGAAGACCTACGGGGTTGAAATTAGCGGGCTCTTGCCAGTCAGACAGGGCGGCGAGCGACAGACCGTCTCGGCGTTCTGCAATACCCGCCACGGTGGTTGTTCTCGGGCTGAATTGCACGGAGTTGAAATGGCTGAGTGTCAGATCTCGACCCAGGGTTCGAGTGATGGTTTGCACTTCGCCGATGGATCCGAGTCGCACAACACCTTGCTGGAAGCTTCGGGTGTCGAAGGTGAACACCAGGATAGAGGTAACGCCGAGCAGGGAAAACATCCCGAAGACCACCAAGGTTTCGATAAGGGTTAGTCCTCTTTGATCAGGTTTGGGCTCACCATATCTCACGATGACTCCCTCATTCCTTCACGAAGACCAGACGGCTTAATTCGAGGGAGGTCCGGCCTATCCCCTGTCGATAAGCCGAAGAGTCCACTTCCTCTTGCCACCAAGTCACCGTCACCTGCACCTCATACAGGTTGCCCATGGATAGGCTGTCAGCGGTGGTGGTCGCCCTTTGAGCTTCCACTCGATAAAGAAAATCGGTTTGAGTGGTGGGCTCCCGAATCTCGAGCTCCAGTTTTCCGGTGGCTCCTCCAGAAGGGAATCCCCAATTGGGGGGCCCGTGGCGCACCGCCCGATCAAGCACCGTTTGTGCCACCACCTGAGCGGCGACCTGATCGGTTCCTTTGCCCGAAGAGCTGAGAAGGCGAGTGAAAACCCCAATGGTCACTACGGCCAGTATGCCCAGTATGCCAAAGGCTACCACCACTTCTGCTACAGACATTCCCCGATGTGCTCTCACCTCAGAAAGTATATCAGAAAACGGACCTGAGATCCTTGGAAAGCAGGGAGTCATTCTCTAGACTACGACGCCGCGATCGCGCAAGGCTTCAACTGTCGCTGGATCATAGCCCAACTCCTTCAGGATGGCAGAGTTGTGGAACCCGGGGGCATAGGCCGCTCGACCCGGTTCGGCGCTTGGAAAGCACCGCCCCAAGAGACCCTTAGGTTGCCGGGCCTGTCCCCCCTCGGAAGTCTGGGTGGTTTGCCCTGAGTCGAAGCGTTGGGTGGCTTCCTCCACGCTCAGGACGGGGGTCAGGCAGACATCGTATTCGGCGAAAAAGGCCAGCCAACTCTGCTGATCTTGGCTGGCGAAGAGCTCTTCCATGGCGTGGTGAACCTGCTCGGTTTCACTCCAGTTGAAGAACAGGTCTTCCGGCCAACTCCGGTCTTTGATGTCTAAGGCATGAAGGAGAGCTCTCTGAAATTTGAGCTCGATAGCTCCCAGAGCGAGGTAGCGCCCATCCTTGCAGCGGTAATATCGATAGACCGGGCTTTTGCCGCTGAGAGGTTCCGTGAGAGAGGGGTCGCATTCATCGTGATGCAGAGCCAGGGCCTCCAACAGCACCGTGAAAGCCCGGCAACTCTCGCTGATGGAGAGTTCCAAAGCCTGCCCCTGTCCGCATTGACCGCGTTGCACCAAGGCAGCCAAAATGGCGATCACCGTACTCAGACTGCCGGCGATGTCACCCAACTGGAACTTGGCAACCTGAGGGGTCCCGCTCTCGTCTCGCAAGAGGTCGGAAAGGCCCGATAGGGCCAGAAAGTTGATGTCGTGCCCCCCTTTTTGGCCTTCGGGTGAGTGGGAAGCGTAGCCTCGGAGAGAGCAAGTTATGAGGCCGGGATTATCGGCACTGAGTTGCTGGTGGCCCAAGCCGAACTTCTCCAAGAAGCCCGGTCGGGTGGAGGTGAGCAGCACGTCAGCTCTTCGAGCCAGACGGCCGACGATCTCGGCCCCTTCAGGCTGAGTGATCTCCACCATCAGGCTCTCCTTGTTTCGATTGAGGGTAGAGAACCCGACGTTGCTGCCATCGAGATACGGGGGAGGAAAACGCAGGATATCGGGAGCCGAGGGGCTTTCGATCTTGATCACCCGGGCTCCCAAGTCTCTCAAGACCATAGTAGCGAAAGGACCCGGAAACAGTCGACTGAGGTCCAAGACCGTGAGTCCGGAAAGCGGTTGTTGCATGGCCCAAAACTTTGACTTTCCGAAGCCTGGGCCCTTTATGCTTCTGCTGCTTCTTGAGGTTGCTCGGACAGGATCCTCTGGCCCAATGGAAAAAAAATGACCACATGCAGTTGATCAAAGAGGTTCCTGCAGAAGTCTTGCAGGCTGCAAAACGGACCCAACTTTTGGACACCCCTCCTGAGCACAGCTTTGACCGCCTCACGCGCCTCACTGCCAAGTACTTGAATGCTGCCACTTCTCTGGTGACTGTCTTCGATTCGGACCGGCAATTCTTCAAGAGCCACTATGGGTTGCCGCAACCTTTTTGTGAGATCCGTCAAACCCCTATCGGTGAGTCCATCTGTCTTCAGGTGGTATGCTCTGGTGAACCTTTGGTTTTGGGTGACGCTACCAGAGAACCCCCCTTTTCCGAGATTCCGATAAGCCCCGACCTTCCCGTGGTAGCTTATCTTGGAGTGCCCTTGAAGTTGCACGGCGACCCCTTCGGTACATTATGCGTCTTCGATGGTAAACCCAGGGTCTGGAGCGAAGACCATTTAGAGTTCGTGGTGGAAATGGCCGAATCGATATGTGCCGAGGTCGAACTCAGAGAGAAAACGATGTCCTTGGAGCAAGCTCAGAACCGTCTAGAGGAATTGGTCCGCAAGCAGAATGAGTTCATGGGAATGGCAGCCCACGACCTGCGAACTCCCCTAACCGTAGTCCTGGGATACGGCAAGCTCCTAGCCTCCGATCGGAAGAACTTGCAACCCCAGGAGAAAAAGATGGTGGAAGCCATCTGCAGTCGAGGGCAGTTCATGCTGTCCTTGATCAACGATCTTCTGGATCTCGAGGCTTTGAAATCAGGCCTCTTGAGGCTCGATCTAGAACGGATTTCCCTACCTGAATTTTTAGAGTCTTTAGTGGAGATGAACCGTTTTCTCTCGGAACCCAAAGGGATCGAGCTGCAGTATCAGGCTCCACAGCAGCCCCACCATTCAGATGTGCTCGGCGACGCCCGCAAGCTTGAACAAGTCTTCAACAACCTCCTGAGCAACGCCATCAAATTTTCCCCAGGGGGAACCAAGGTGGAGGTTGTCTTGCAGCGAGTGGACTCACGATTGCGTATTACGGTGGTCGACCAGGGACCAGGGATAGCCCCCGAACGGCAAGCCACCCTGTTCGAACCGTTCACTCGAGGAGAGTCCCATGGGCAGAAAGGCACGGGGTTAGGCCTGTCCATTGCCAAGCGCATCGTGGAGGGGCACCATGGGACCCTTTCCTTGGAGAGTGCCTTGGGTCAGGGCAGTCGCTTTCAGGTGGACCTGCCGTTGGCGCCGGAGGTTTGAGAGACGGCCCTCTCGAGGCATAACTAAACTGGTCATTTACGGTTGTACAGGCCAGCGTATCGCCCGGAGAGCCACAAGGGCTGCCCAAAAGCGAGGCGAGAGGAGACGTGATTACTATGCTGCGAGACTTCGTCCGAAGCTCATTTTTCGGTTTACTGGGGGTCTGTTGTCTTTTGACAGGACCGGCCCTAGGTCAGGCCTATACTCCCGAGATCGAAGCGGGCATGAAGGCCTTCTATGCCGAGGATTACGATGCCGCCATCGAGCACTTCGATGCAACTTTGAAGAAACGCCCTCACGATTCTTTGGCGATGGCTTTCTTGCTGCATGCTTCTTATAAGAAGAAGGAAATCAACGAAGTCATCAATCGGTTCGAGCAGAGGGCCGTGGCCAGAGGTGAAGATCCCACAGCCTTGTCTCAACTCGGCATGGCTTACTTCTTGCGAGGGATGCTTATTCCCAATCAACTCGACGAGGCTATCACCGAGTTCATGCAGGCTATCAAAGACGATCCCCAGTTGTCCATGGCCTACACCGGTCTCGGCATGGTGTACTGTCAGAAAAGGATGATGCCTCGGGCTAAGGGCTACTTTGTGCGCTCCCTGAGGGTGGACCCCCACGATGTCATGGCTATGGAACTCTTGGGCAACATCATGCTCATCGACGAGAAGAAGCCTGAAGATGCCAGACAGCTTTTTGAGCGTGTCGTCGCCGAGTTGCCCACCTACCCTGATGGCCACTACTACATGGGGTCATCTCTGTTTGATCTGGGCAAGTACGATGAAGCGATCCCCTACTTGATGCGCTCTCGAGAGCTCGACCCCAAGGGGCTAACCAAAGGCTTCGATGCCGCCTCTTTGCTGGGAGATACCCTCATGCGTGAGAATCGAACGGCCGAAGCCATCGAGGCTTACCAAGACGCTTTGGAAATGCGACCAGACTCCACCTACATTGAAACCCGGCTTCGCCAAGCTCGAGGCGAGCGGGTCTAAGGATACATTTTCCGTTGGTGGTCTTATGGGCTTCGTAGTTGCTGCCGATGAGATAAGGCTCGACCTAGGGTCACCTCGTCGGTGTACTCAAAATCGCTGCCCACGGGAATTCCCAGGGCTAGTCTAGATAGGGCTCCAGAAAAGCCTTTCAGGATCTCTTCGAGGTACATGGAGGTGGCTTCTCCGGCTACGGTGGGGTCGGTGGCGATCACGATCTCTTGAAAATCTCCTTCTCGAACCCGACGTTCCAGGGTGTCGATGCGGAGGCGCTCGGGGCCGATCCCTTCCATGGGTGAAATCAGGCCACCTAGAACGTGGTACAGTCCTCGAAATTCTCCGGTCCGTTCGAAAGCTAGGATGTCTCGGGCGTGGGCCACAATACACAGGATTCGCGGGTCTCGACGCGCAGAGCGACAAATTTCACAGGTTTCACTCTCGCTGTAGTTGCCGCATTGCCGGCAACGTTGAACCTTGGTCTTGAGCTCGCTTAAGGCAGAGATCAGTTCTTCAACTTCTCTCGGAGGTGCATCCAGCAAGTAGAAAGCCAAGCGGCCAGCAGTCTTAGGGCCCACTGAGGGCAGGCACATCAAGGCTTCGGTGAGACGTTCGATGGCTGGTGGAAACTTTGACATGCGGCTGTCCCGGATCTAGGAGTTTGCTCGAATCAAGAAGCAGATACGCTATTCTAGAGCATGCCAGGGGGAATTGGGAGGCCGGCAGTCAGAGACGACATTTTCTTGCTGGACAGCTCTTTGCTTTTCTCGATGGCGTCTTTCACCGCGGTCAGGACCAGATCTTCGAGCATCTCAGCGTCTTCTGGGTCGATCACTTCAGGGTCGATCTTGATGGAAAGTAGGTCTTGATGGCCGTTCACCTTAGCGACCACCTTGCCTTGACCAGAGACGCCCTCCACTTCAATGGTGGCCAACTCTTGCTGCATCTGTCCCATAGACTTTTGCAGCTGTTGTTGCATCTCTTGCATTTTTTTCATCATATTTTTACCCATCATAGGGGAGCCTCTTTCTTCTCGCGGAAATTCTACTCTTGGGATTCTGAAGCATGCTCTACTCTGGACAAGGTTTGGTTGATTGTCTCCACCAATTCGTCCAGGTTGAAGGGCTTTACCAAATAGGAAGTGGCCCCGCTCTGATAGCCCTTAAGCACGTCAGAAGACTGATCCTTGGCCGTGAGCATGATGATAGGAGTGTTCTGGTGGACGGGATTCTCTTTGATCTTTTCCAAGACTTCAAAGCCGTCCATTCCAGGCATCATAACGTCCAACAGGATCAATTCGGGAACGAAAGCGTCCACTTTTTCCAAGGCTTCTTCCCCATTGGTTGCCGTTTCCACCACGAAATCTTCAATGGTGAGGTATTGCGCCAGGGAGCGCAACACATTGGGCTCATCATCTACCACCAGAACTTTAGGACCTTGTTCCAAGACGCGTCTCCTTAATCTACGATCGAGGCTCCACCGAAAACCCCCGATGCTCTTTGAACCAATTCGTCGTGCTCGGACTCTTTGGGCGCCGCAACCTTTTCTCCTCCGAGGCGCGACTGCAGTCGCATGGGAGAGCCTGTGAGACCACTGGCTACTCTCTCGAGCAGTTCGCGACCTTCTTGGATCTTGCTTAGGTGCCAATCGTAGCCCATGGGAAGAGCAAGTTCAAAGGACTCAGGTTCGAGACTCGTGAGTCGGGCATCGGCCAGGACCGCTTGCAGGCGAATGTCTTGCTCTTTCACCTGTTGCATCAGCAAGCGCCAGAACTCGGGGGGCTGCAGACTGGGTTCGCTCCCTCCTGCCGATTCGCTCTGAACCGAAACTTCTGGGAGAACCTCGGGTGGTGGTTGGTCCTGAGTCTCGACTTGCTCGGGTTCAGGGATCTGATCTTCCGGAGTCGGCGTCTGGGGTGAAAACAGGGCGCGATAACTTTGGTTGGTGACTAGGGGTTCGGGCATCACCAGGGGCAAATCGTGGATTCTCGGTTCAGGGTTCGAGGAGCTATCCGACTCTCCAGCGGGGCTTATGGGCGCAGCCGCCGGCTCCTGTTGCCCAGGCTCGTCGGCTGCTGGGGGTGGCTCGTTGAGATCTACTTGAGGCTCTTCCTCCATCTTGCTGACCGCAGGCGCCTCTGGGACCGGCTTTTGGGCCGCTTCAAGCTGCCCCCGAGCTCGTTCTTGGGTCAGGCGGTTTTCTAGAGCCTGCAGCCGAGCTTCGAGTTCGGGGTCTCCTTGGTTCGGAGCGAGAGCTAGAGATTCCAGTCGACGCTCCAAAGCCGACAAGCGAGCTTCGAGTTCGGACGAACCCAGATTTTGAGGTCTTGAGCCCTCTCCTGATGCTTCCAGGCGTTCGAGTCTCCGGCTGACAGCAGCGAGATCGGCCTCCACTTCGGGTTGGGCAAGGCTGACAATGAAGATCTCCCATTCCAGTCGAGCTGGCCGACCGATGCGGATGTTGGAGAGAACCTCCATCGTTTTCTTGAGCCAGTCCATCACCGCACCCACCGACAGGAGGTCGGCCAGGCTTTCCAGGCTCGTTCGCTCTTCCTCAGACAGATGGTCGATGGTTTGGTCGTGGGCCTTGACCTTGAGTAAGAGCAGGATTCTCAGGTGTTCCAGAAAGGTCTCCGCTAGGCGCTTTAGGTCGCGACCGCGCTGCACCCAGTCGTCGAGGCGACGCAAGGCCGAACCCGACTCACCGCTCTTGAGGTCTCTCAGCATCTGGTCCAGGAGTTCGTAACCCACCACACCGAGCAGATCCAAGACCCCATCCCGGGTGACGGCCTGGCCCTCGGCGAACACCGTAGCTTGCTCGAACAACACCAGGGCATCGCGCAGGGAGCCATCGGAGGCTCGAGCCAGTTGTCTGGCAGCATCCTCATGCAGAGTGATGCCTTCTTCCTTGGCGATGTTCAGCAGGTGGGCTTCGGTCTCTTTCACCGACAGCGGTCGAAAGTCGTACCGCTGGCAGCGGCTCAGGATGGTAGCCGGCATTTCGTGGGGGTGAGTGGTGGCCAGAATGAAAACCACATGAGACGGAGGCTCTTCCAGGGTCTTGAGTAGGGCATTGAAAGAACTTGTGGAGAGTTTGTGCACCTCGTCGATGATGTACACCTTATAGCGGGCCGAGACGGGAGTGAAGTGCACCTTTTCCACGATGAAGTCACGAATCTTGTCGACCTGAGTGTGAGATGCGGCGTCGATCTCGAAAACATCCAGGTTCGAACTTTCAGAGATCGAGGTGCACTGATGGCAGGTGTTGCAAGGTTCGGTGGCCGGACCTTGTTCACAGTTTAGAGCCTTAGCAAAAATTCGGGCGCTGGAGGTTTTCCCCGTTCCACGTGGACCACAGAACAGATAGGCGCGGGCAGGACTCCCACCTACAAGCACGTTTTGGAGAGTGGTGACGACCGATTCCTGGCCAATTAGGTCAGCAAACTTTTGAGAGCGCCAGCGACGGAAGAGAGATACGGACATGGCTGTGGGCTTCTCGCGCAGGACCGGACTCACCTTGCTCTGCTTCCGGATGGAACAGGCCTTCTCGAGAAGACCGTGGAACGGCGGCCCCACAAGGAGGATAAAGCCGCATGAACTGGACAGAATATCACCCTGAGACCCGAGCCGTCTGGGCTGGAGAAGAAAATTTACCCGAGGGAGGGCCCTCCCAGGTGCCCGTAGTTCACTCGGTGACTTATCATTATAAAGATCTGGATATCTGGCAGTCTGCGGCCTTAGGAGAGATATCCGGGCATATTTACAGCCGCAACACGAACCCTACGGTGGCGGTCTTCGAAGAGAAGGTCCAGGCTTTGGAAGAAGCCGAGCGTGCCACCAGCTTCTCCACCGGAATGGCCGCCATCAGCAACACCCTCTTTACTCTCCTCGAGCCAGGGGATCGGGTTGTCAGTATCAAGGACTCCTACGGAGGGACCAGTCGACTTTTCTTGGATTTCTTGCCTAGGATGAAGGTGGAGGTGAAACTCTGCGAGACCACCGACTACGAGAAACTCGAAAAAGAGGTGGCGGCAGGTTGTCGGGTTCTCTATCTGGAGACTCCCACCAATCCCACTTTGAAAATCTTGGATCTTGCCCGTCTGTCCAGAGCGGCGAAGAAAGTCGGGGCCACCGTGGTTGTAGACAATACCTTTGCCACTCCCATCAACCAGCAGCCGCTCAAGTTGGGCGCTGACCTGGTGGTCCACAGCGCCACCAAGTTTTTGGGTGGCCACTCCGATGCCATGGGCGGGGTGCTCTGCGGCAGCGCTGATTTGGTGGAGTCCGTCTTTCGCTATCGGGAGATCACCGGGGCAACTCTCCATCCTATGTCAGCGTATTTGCTGCTGCGAGGTCTAAAAACCCTGTCCTTGCGCATCGAGCGGCAGAATTCCAATGCCTTGCGATTGGCCCAGCATTTGCAGAACCACTCGAAAGTGGAGTCGGTTTTCTATCCTGGCTTGCCGACCCATCCAGGCCACTCCATAGCGAAAGCACAGATGTCCGGGTTTGGTGGTATTTTGAGTTTTTCTCTAAAGGGGGGATTCACGGCGGTGAAGTCCTTTCTTCCGAAACTCAAGCTGGCTCATTTGGGAGCCAGTTTGGGAGCGGTGGGGACTCTGGCCGGACCTCCTCGAGTCACCAGCCATGTTGAACTCACTGCCAAGCAGCGGGAACTCTTAGGGATCCCAGAGTCTCTCATTAGGTTTTCGGTGGGCATTGAGAACGTGGAGGACTTAATCCGAGATATCGATGAAGCCCTGGCTCAAGTCTGATTGATCGGGTCGGTCCAGGTCCTTCCGGGCTTCAAGCGGGAGAAATTAGAGCCATAGCAGAAGTAAGACCCCGTGGGAGTGGGTGTCCCCCAACTTCCGACCTCGTATCAAGCTCGAGGTCGGTCGTCATTTTCGTTGTGCACTTTGGTACGAAGATTTAGGGGACATACTCACGCGCGATGACGGATTCAACTCAAGATTTCTTTCCGGCCGATGGCTCGTTCCAGGGTTTTTGTCAAGCTTGTCCTGCTCATTATTTGGAGACCTTTCCGCTGCACGCTTGCTTGCTTGATTCAGAGGGCAAACTTTCGTATCTCAATAGAGCTTGGATTCAGGCTTTCTCTCAGGAGGAAACAACTCGCCCTTTAGCACAGCTGGGGGCCGATTTTGTTGAACTTTGTGGGCAGTTGCACGCCGGAGAACCCGACACCGTTGAGGAGATTAAGCTCTCGCTTAGGAAACTGCTGGCAGGGGACCTCAATAGCTTTGATTTTGAGTGCTTGCTGCAGACCACGAAAGGACCTCGATGGTTTCGAACCCTATTGGTTCGATCTCAAACTCAGTCCTCTACCTCGGCCATGGTGGTGCAGATGGACACTACCGGATATCGACGCACCGAGGCCGAGTTGCGCGAAAGCGAGGGACGCTTCAGGCTGCTGGCTCGAGCGACCAGCGATGCGGCTTGGGATTGGGATCTCAATGAGGACACTATTTGGTGGAGCGACGGCTTTGAGAGTTTGTTCGGGTTTCCCTGTGGAGAATTCGAACCCATCGCCGAATCT
>JBJHCR010000069.1:6395-11910 GCA_050486105.1 Vulcanimicrobiota bacterium | reverse complement strand
GATCGCAAAAGGGTTCTGCAGGAAGTGGAAGAGGTGATCCAGGGGGACCGTCACCACTGGGAAGGAGAGTACCGTTTTGCCTATCAGCAAGGCGGCTACGCCCAGGTTTACGACCGAGGCTACGTTCTCAGGGACTCGAAGGGTCAAGGTGTTCGCATGGTCGGGGGCATGGCCGATATCACGGAACGCAAGAAGTTGGAGCAGCAGTTCTTGAGGGCCCAACGCATGGAGAGTTTGGGAGCTTTGGCCGGAGGCATCGCTCACGACCTCAACAATATTTTGTCTCCCATATTGATGTCCTTGGAGGTGCTGAGAGACGAAGTGTCCTCAGCGGGAGGCAAAGCGACATTGAGCTTGGTCGAGAGTAGCGCACGCCGGGGAGCCGAGTTGATCAAGCAAATCCTGGGTTTTGCTCGAGGAATCCAGGGGGAACCTCTGCTCATCAATCCAGCCCACATCGCTCGGGATATCCAGACTATTATAACCGACACTTTTCCCAAGAGTATCGACCTCAACTTAAATATCGAGCCCCAACTGTGGAATCTCCATATCGATCCCACCCAGCTTCATCAGGTACTGATGAATCTTTGTGTGAACGCTCGGGATGCCATGCCCGAGGGTGGCAGACTAACGTTGGCTTTGGAGAATTTTGTCTTAGATGAGCATTATAGTGGCTTGAATCTGAGGGTGGAGCCAGGGCCTTACGTGGTGCTGCGAGTGGAAGACTCTGGCTGTGGCATGGAGGCCGAGGTGCAGAAGCGCATCTTTGAACCATTCTACACCACCAAAGAACTTGGACAGGGTACCGGCTTGGGTCTCTCCACGGTCTACTCCATCGTCAAAGGACTGAATGGGTTCATCAATCTCTACAGTGAACCGGGCCAGGGCACTCGCTTCAAAGTCTATCTGCCGGCCAAAGCGAGCCTAGACGAGATCCAAGATGCGACTTTTGGAGCACCGCATCTTCCACGTGGATGTGGAGAAGTGATCCTACTGGTCGATGACGATGAGTCGGTGAGGGAAGTGACCAAGAACGCCTTAGAACGATTTGGCTATCGAGTGCTCTTGGCAAAGCACGGGGCTGAGGGGGTGTCGGTGTTCGCTCGGCATTGGCAGGAGATCGCCGTGGTGCTGACCGATATGAGCATGCCGGTCATGGATGGGCCCACTATGGTCGTGGCTCTCAGGTCTATCCACCCCGAGGTGAAGGTGATCGGCTCCAGCGGCTTGAGTTCCAATGGTCACTTGGTTAAGGCTTTAGGCTCTGGGGTCAAATACTTTGTCCCTAAACCCTACACCGCCGAGAACCTTCTGACGGTCCTGCGCAGAGTCTTGGATGAGGACGGCGCCCCAGAGGCCGGAAAGGTCAAGAAGGAGGCGGAATCCCAGGATTTGGTGAGTAGAGCACTCGAGCCACCGGTTCTCCTCTTCGTCGATGACGAGGCTAGTATGCGACAGATGGGGAAGTTGATCCTAGAAAATTCGGGCTACTCAGTGTTCTTGGCGAGCAGCGCCCGAGAGGCCCTAGCTGTCCTGGAAGAGCGTGCTGGAGCGGTGGACTTGGTGATCACCGACCAAACCATGCCTGGCATGAGCGGAGCGACCCTACTGAGAAGAATCGCCGAGAAGTACCCGGAGATCAAGCTGATTCTCTCTTCAGGAGATTCCGAAAAACTTCAAGAAAAAGCCAAGAGCATCAACCCTAAGGTGGCGGTGATCCCCAAACCTTATTCGGTGAAAGAGTTGCAAGCAGTAGTTTTGCAGGCCTTCTCTGAGAAACCGTAGGAGGTCCGCAGCTTAGGGCTGGGGGTTTGCGTTTGGGGATGGGGGGTTAAAAGCCAATTGGAAGAGTTCTGTTTTGTCTCAAGCGCCTCCCCAAGACCATCTTAAGAGGAGCCTCTTGGCTCGCTTTCTGGTGAGCCTGGCTCGCACCTGCCATCTGTTTCCCAAGGTTACCCTGATTCTCTGCTTCCTAGCCTTCGCAGTCTCCGTCGTCTTTGGGGCCTCTGGTCTGCAGTTGAAGATGGATTGGACCTACCTTTTCGAGGCCGACGACCCGGTGGTGCGGAAGATTCAAGACGCCCGAGAGATCTTTCCCTTTCCAGGGGATATTGCGGTGTTGGTGGATCGGGGCACCCCCGCCCAGCGAGAACGTTTTATGGACGCCTTGGGAGAGAAGCTTCAGAATGAGCCAGAGGTCTTCTACCATGTCTTTTATCGCTTCGATCTTCAGGCTCTAAGCTCCCAAGCTTTATACTACTTGGACGAAGAGACCCTGGCTGATCTGGATCGGGGACTCGAAGAGGTGCAACGAGAGGGAGACACGGTCACCGCTCCTGACGGCACCGGCTTAAAGGTCATGCTGAAGCTATTGGCAGATCTGCACGAGTCTCTCAGCAGTCGAGGCCGCACTCCCTATGTGCCCATTTGGGAGTTCTTGGCCGAAGATCAAGACACCGCTATAGACACCGCCGTTTACCTGGGCGCACTCATGCGGGGGGAACGATATATCTATGTCACCATGGGGGGGGGGCGTCTGCACGCCCTGGTTCTGAAGTCTGGAGGTCGAGGTGAGATCCTAGCCCCTCAACACGAGGCCGTAACTCGACTTCGGGCCATACTCAAGGAGATGTCTCCCACTACAGGAGATCTTCGCATCCGCCTAACGGGTCTTCCGGTCATGCTCAACGATGAGCGGGAAACGGTGACTCGAGACGGGATTCGCTCAGGGCTGATCAGTATGGTGCTGATCCTATGTGTATTCACCGTGGGTTTCGGAGAGTGGACCAGGCCCACTTTGGCGGTCACCGCCTTGACCTGTGGTCTTGGTTGGACCTTGGCCTATACCACTGTCACCGTGGGGCACTTGAACTTCATCACTGTCAGTTTGGCTACTATGCTTATGGGTTTGGGGATCGACTTTGGGATTCATATACTTTTTCGTTTCGACGAAGAGCTTTTCAATGGACGCACCCCGCTTCAAGCCATTGAAGAAACCATGGCTGGAACCGGGGTCGACACTTTCGTCGGGGCCGCTGCCACCTCCACAGCTTTTCTAGCTTTAACACAAGCCGACTTTCGTGGCATAGCCGACCTCGGAGTGATCGCCGCCGGGGGGGTGATGCTGATCTATTTTTCCACCGTTATGGTGCTGCCGGCGCTGCTGGCTCTCTTTCCCCAAGAGCCCATCGACCGTTCGAGCTCTCCCGTTCTTGGCTGGTTGGAAACCCAAATCTTGAATCGTGCAATCTCGGTGTCCATCCTAGGGATTGCGGTGCTAGTCTTGGCCGGTTTGTGGGCAACCCAGGTAAAGTTTAGCTACAACTTACTGGAAGTTCAGGCTCCCGAGATCTCTTCGGTGCGTACCGAGTTGGAAATGATCCAGGAGCTGAAGACCACTGTTCTTTCGGCCGAATTGGTGGTTCGAGGTGAGCCTGAAGCCAGACGCTTGGTGAAGGCTTTCGAATCTTTGTCTTCGGTGGCTCGGGTGGGTTCGGTCTTGGGCATGATTCCCGAAGTGACTCCTGAGAAGCAAGCCTTGGTGGAAGAGGTGGTGAAGAAGGTTCGAGGCTTGGAGATGCCAGACCGCGTGGCTCTGGAAAGCGCTGAAGATCTACTTGATCTGCAGAGGCGAATGGAGGACTTGGAAGGTTCGTATACCGGAGGTACTCACCCGGATTTGGAAGAGGCTATCGCCATAGTCAAGGATGATGTTGGCAGAATGGACCCGGGTCCCATTCAGGATGGCTTGTCGGTTTTTCAAACTCACGTTCGAGACGATCTGGCCAGAACTCTGGAATTCCTGAAAGTCCAACGAGCCGAGCCCCCAGATTTCGAGGACATCCCTGAAGATCTAAGAATCAGGTTCGTTAGCCCGGATGGGTACTTCAAGTTGAATATCGAGCCGGTGCGCAACATTTGGGAGAAGGAAAATCTGGAAGAGTTCCTCAGCGAAACTCAACAAGTGGACCCTGAACTCATCGGCCACCCCGTGGTTCAAAAACATATCTTGGAGGCCTTCAATCGAGCTTTCGAGCGCACCCCTTGGTACACCCTCATCGGAGTCTTGGTGGTCATGCTGGTTTACTTGCGCAGCCCTCGAGCTGTTTTTCTATCCCTCCTGCCCACGGCCTCTGGGGTGATCATCATTTTTGCGATTATGGGCTACACCGGTATGGCCTTCAATGTGGTGAACTTCGTGGCCCTTCCCATGAGCGTTGGAATAGGGGCGGTATATGGGGTGCACGCCTTGCATCGCATGCGGGAACTCAAAGATGAAACTCTCTTGACCAGTTCCACTGGGCCGGCTCTGTTGCTGAGCGGCCTCACCACCATGGTAGGATTTGCTACGCTCATGGGCGCGGCACACCGGGGACTGGCGTCTCTAGGTTTTGTGATATCGGTGGGAGTGGCGGTGAATTTCCTATTTTCCCTGTTGTACTTGCCTGCCATTCGCCGGGCCCTCAAACGGGCAGTCTCTCGGTGGAGAAGGCTCGTTTGAGGGCGCTTTAGCCTCGGAGGGTGACCTCTAGGAGGCTGCTGAATTAATCTCCGCGTCGCGAGACTCGTCCATTATTGTCCATGCAAAATCGTTTGATTGTTGGAAATATTTCCGTATATTACTCAAAATCACCCGATTTCGCCTGAACAAAATGTCCTTCGTCTCGCTCGGTCCGATTAAATCAGCAGCCTCCTAGGAGTGAAAGCTCTTTTAGAAAAATTCCAGGACAACTTTGTAAAGACAGCGATTTGGGAATTCCTGGACAACTCTGCGGCAACCTTACTCCAGTAGATTCTGACTAAAGCTCTAAGCGAGCGAACTTCAGAAAGCGAGACTTTGACTCATGATGAACACCATGAACGCAAATATCTTTGGAGGCTTCAGCTCTCACTACTCGGGATTCCTCGGTTCCCATTCTAACCAAGGAAACTTCTGGAATCAGCTCCTTTTTGGTGGAGAGGGGCTTGGCAGCAAGAATGGTTGTCTTGGGCGACCAAAGAAGAACAACTGCTTCCAAGGTTACTTTAATCAGAATTTCGGTTACTCTTACAACAGCTATCTTGGCTGCCGACCTAAATGTCAGCCACGTCCCTGCCCTCCTCCTCCGTGTCGACCTTGCCCCTGTCCTCCAAAACCGGTGTGCAAGCCGGTGTGGGAGCCTCAAACCGGACATCTCCAGGATGTGATGCTGAAGATGGATGATCCCGACCTAGGTCGCTATACCCCCATCATTCTAGACCTCGATGGAAAAGGCATTGATTTGACCAACGGACACGAGGATGGAATCCGCTTTGATCTCGATCCTACTCGAAACAATTGGACTGAACACACCTTCAACAAGAACAAATTTCCCGGCGGGCAGCACTACCAAGGCCCTGAGATCAACCGTTCTCAGACTCTGGAGGACGGTCGCACCTTGCACTTCGACGCCTCTGGAAACGTGGTAGCAGAGCAGCGTCAAATTCCCCACCACAACGAGATCAGGGATCAAGAACGATTGGCTGAGATGATGGC
>JBJHCR010000069.1:0-6385 GCA_050486105.1 Vulcanimicrobiota bacterium | reverse complement strand
TGGGGCAACAAGGATCCCAATGAGCAGATTCAGTGGGTACGTCCGGGTGAGGGACAGGGAATCTTGGTCCTGCCAGATGAGAACGGAAATGTCACCAACGGCACCCAGCTCTTTGGTTTCCACAGCCGCGATGCCAACGGCAACATCGTGGAGCACGAGAACGGATTTGGAAGCCTGGGCCGATTAGATTCTAACGGCAATGATCGTATCGACGGTAGCGATATGATGGACGATGGTTCCCGGGTGATGGACAACCTGAGAGTTTGGGTTGACCGTAACGGAGATGGGAAAGTGGATGAAGGAGAACTAAAAACCTTAAAAGAGCTTGGTATTCGCAGTATCAGCCTTGAGCACAATCCCGATGACCTTACTGGCACCTATGAAAAGAATCCCGTGTTTCGAGGATGGGAACAATCTTTCCCTACTCCCGTGAATCCCGGTTGGGGTCGAGGTGGTCCAGTATTTCCCACACCAGTGAATCCCAGTTGGGGTGACGACAGAATGGGGATCTGGCCAGGCTTCCGAGGAATTCAGGATATCTTTCGAACCCTCCCTTGGAACCTCGGACCTAGCCTCTTGAATCTCGGTGGGAACCATCCTGAAAAGATCTGGGCCTGGTAGGAGCAAAGCTGGACAAGAAAGAGCAGCCGGATACCCCCTTCTTGGGGGTATACCGGTCGCTTTGCTAGGAGAAAAGTGTTTCCGCCATGAGCAAAGAGTTATCTCCCATTCTGGTCGAGTTTCTCAACGAACCCCATCCAGACTTGATCCCCGATGTGCTTGATGGGCTTTCCGTGCAGGCTAGCCAAGCTCGGCTGCTCGGTGCCTTAACAGCCATGTTTGAGGAAGGTCCGTCCAGGTTCTTGCTCTTGGCAGCAGCTTATCGGAAGGTGGTGGAAGTCCTCTCCGAATGGCAACCAGAAAGTCGCTCTGAACTCAAGCATTACGGTTCGGTGTTTTTGGCTGCCGACCGTGAGCTTCGCAGGTTGAGGTTGTTTGTTCCCTGGTTCTTTCCGACGCCTTTGAACGAGTTCTATGTGATCTCCAAAAATCTGGCCCATGGCGTTTCTCAGGACATTGAAGCCTTTGATTTTGCCTGGCGGGCTGTGGTAAATTCCACCTTTGGTCTGCCACTTGAAGACCTCCTGAAAGAGATGAAAGCGATAGCGACGGAGCCAGGCTGCGGTCCCAAGCTTAAGCCTCTGGTCGATAGTCTGGAACAGCGAGCCTTGGACTTGGACGATCCCGTACAGAAGCGTTGGGACCAGCTGGAAACCAGGTTGAGACACTTGGAAGAGATGCTATCCACCTCCTTGTGGACAAGCACCAAGACTGAACAGTTCCAAGATTCTGTAGAAGAACTCGACAGGCTCATCGGGCGAGGAGAACTCGAACAAGCTCATCAGCATCTAGAGAAATTAGAGAAGGCGGTGCGGGAAACAGACGAGTTGGCTCCCCTCAAAGAGGCCAGAAATTTTTATCTGCTTTTGAATCTAATCCGCGGAGTTCATGCAGGGACAGTCTGTTTAGACGCTCTTCGGCAACAATTCGAGAAAATGGTGGAGCTCCACAATTCGTTCACTGAGACCCTGGTCAGTGGGCAAGGAACGGAAGACCAGGTTGACGCCGTGGGTGAAGAGTTGGACCTGATCGAAGAGGGATTCCAAGAGCTGGAGAGATTTCTTTCCGAAGGTGAGCTGCTGGCTCTGAGTTCGGCCTACGATCGCTTGCACCCGGGGGTCACCATTCTGCTTAGCAAACATGATCTGGTGCAGGACCTGGAGCCGGAGGAATCCGTGTCTTGTCTGAAGTGTGGAGCAGACAACGATGTTCTCAATCGAGTTTGCACCGAATGCCATGCGGTTCTGATCAAGAGGATGTCTCAGACGGAAAGTCGGGTGGACCTTCTGGTTGCCGTGGCTCCATCCGAGCCCGAACCCAGGAGGTCCAACTTCGAGTTGCTCACGGAAATGGTTCGCTTGTCTCTCCCTGCACCTGGGCCTGACCACCCGGTTTTCCGGGTCCTCGAAGACTTTCAGAAAATGGTGCAGGAGATCGGATCTTTGGCTCCTTCAGACCCCGAGTTACTGCAAGCACTGAAACGGGTTGGAACTCATCTTCAGAATTTGCAGCAAGCTTTACCTTCGGGGCTTCCCGTTGAAGGAGAGTTGGTTGGGCTCGACCAGTTGGGGCGTGAAATCGAGGAGCGATGGGCCGCAGAAGTGTGAATCGTTCAACTCGACCTTGCCTCTCGGTCCTGGGCTAATTTTCGCGATTGCCGCAGCAGCTCTTTGGTTCGGGCCTCTAGCGGTCCATAATTGCGGCTGCTGCGCTCTAACGCTTGCTCCAGGCAACCCACGGCCACCATCCAACCCGGGTCAAAAGTCGGGCCCCATCCCAAAATCTCGGTGAAGTTTTCCACGATTCGGTGATAGATCTCGTCGGCTTTGTCGGTGTTTCCGAGCTTGAGGTTGCAATCTGCCCAGTCGATGAGGGCCGGACCGAGAAGGTTGCGTCGGTAAGCATGGGCGGTAGCTAGGGATTCGTAGCGGGCTTTCCAAGCTTGCTCTTCTAGCTCGGATTCCCCTTGACTCTCGAAGTGGCGAGCCAACCTTAAGGCACAATTGTTCAACCCTTCAGTGATCTCAAACAACTCCCCGGTGATGGCCATGGAGGGATTTCTTGAGAACAGGGTTCGCAAGTTCCTAATGCCCGAGTTGAGGTCTTCTAGGGCCTGACTTTCCTCTTCACCCTTGAGAGCCTTTTCGATGGAGTTCAAAAGGCTACAGAGTTGTACTTCCAGCTTCATGGCTCCACTCGCTCCCTCCCTTAAAGGTTTCGAGAATGAATCCAAGCCTCCTTGGTAGGACAGCCTTTCTTGGCCTCAGGTTGACTGATGTCTTTCGTCTCGGGCACCTTCGGTGAACGCTTCGCTTGCGGTCCGCAAGCGAAGCGTTACGTCCCCGTTCAAATCAGCAGCCTCCTAGGGCTCTGTCAAACAAGGGATCTGAGGTCTGGACCGCCGAGGCGGGGTACCCCGGCTACCCACAAGAGTTGGTTTGCTAGCGCAGGGGATTCTCTGACACTCCAGGGTACATCACGACCGATGTCTCCACCGGGGGAACGACTCGTGCGGAGTCGCCCCATTCGGGATCGGGTGTAGGGACCACGAGTTCCTTCAATCGTAGGCTCAGTCCCGGTTCCAGTTTGATCCTAACGTGTCTGAGATTTTCCCCCGAGGCAGCGAAGAGCTCCAATTCGACTTCGATCGACCTAACGTCATCAGGCAAGCGGACAGGAATCACAAAGTTGCCCTCAACATCGGTGTCTCCCCAACTCTGGCTTCCCCCGAGTGGGGGGCGGGATTTGGAACTCTTCCCGCTCATCGCTCTCCATTGGTTCAGCTGGACTGAAACCCCGGCCAGAGGTTGTCCATTTTCAGTTCTGACCGATCCGGTGAGGGTCTGTATCTCAAAGGTGCCCTGCTCTCCGTCAGAGTCGATGGATGCCTGCTCTAAAACGAGATCCCCGCGACCGGTAAACCTTAAAGAGTTGACTTTTTGCCCTTCATGGCCAGGGTTGGGGTAAGCTTGAAACGTTCCATCGGGAGTGGTATAGGTCCAGCCCACGATGGAGGAGGCTGCGATTAAATCTACTCGGATCCCACCGACCGGACCACCCTCTCGGTCCACAACTTCTCCGGAATATCCGACCTCGTTGGTCTCGTGCAAAGTCTCCCAGCCTAGGTCCAAACCTCGGCCGGTAAGGCGGCTCTCAATTGCCTCGATCGTTGCTTGCGACATCCCCGCCTCAGTGAGCAAATCTAGGCTGCCCTGCTGGACGTAGTAGTCGAAGTCCTGTTCAGATTCACGGACCAACGTGCTCTGAAGTAGGGTGAAGTCCTGCTCTGTTAACTGACCAACGAGTTCTCCATTGGAGCGGTCTACGAGTAAATACATCCTAGGTAATTCACGACGACTCGCCCTTCCCCTTTCGTTCTGGAGCCTGGGCAAGGAGGTTCCACACCACGCCAAAAGCCCTTTTTCAGGAGATTGGCTGAGGAACCTCGC
Source organism: Vulcanimicrobiota bacterium (assembly GCA_050486105.1). Classification (GTDB taxonomy): domain Bacteria; phylum Vulcanimicrobiota; class Xenobia; order Xenobiales; family JADMJV01; genus JAEXNA01. Next base: position 2,315 of record JBJHCR010000069.1, on the reverse strand, counting down.
TTGACAAAAATATGATAACGGATTATCACTATCAAAAAGTGAGGTGCGAATCTTATGCCCCAGGCGCTCGAACATCCGGAAAACCAGCATCAGGAATCTCGTCGGAACCAGGTTGTTGAAATCCGACAACTCAGCAAGAGCTACGGCTCGAATCAGGCCCTCAAGCCCTTGGACTTGTCGATTTCTTCGGGCGAGATTTTTTGTTTGCTGGGGGCGAATGGGGCCGGCAAAACCACCACCATCAATCTGCTGCTGAACTTCACCCAGCCAAGTTCGGGCTCGGCTTATATCTGCGGCTTTGATGTGGTCGAAGAGACCCAAATAGCCAGGGCCCAGGTCACCTATCTCCCAGAGCAGGTGGCTCTCTACCCGGAACTCAGCGCCGAAGAGAATCTGAGATTCTTTCTGGCCCTGTCTTCGGGCATTAGACCCAGCCAGTCGATGGTCACCGAGTCTCTTCTGGAGGCTGGACTGAGTGCCGAACATCATGGAAACCCCGTGGGTTCCTACTCCAAGGGTATGCGCCAAAAGGTGGGGATCGCTCTGGCCATCGCTCGCTCCTCGTCAGTCCTTCTCCTCGATGAGCCCACCAGCGGACTCGACCCGGTTTCGGCCAATGAATTCGGAGAGCTGCTCTTACGTCTATCTAAGCGAGGTTCAGCCATTCTCATGGTTACCCACGACATTTTTCGAGCCAAACAGGTGGGTCACCGCATCGGCATCATGAAACGCGGCGTCTTGGTCGAACATCTGAAAGCCAGCGAGATCGAGACCGGGGCCCTGGAAGCTCTCTACCTGGCCCACATGAAGGACTAAGCATGTTTTCGCAAGTGAGCGCTCTAGCGTACAAGGATTTTCTCCAGAGCTTTCGGGACCGCACCTTCGTGATTTTGGGTTGCTTGCTGGCAGCCTTGTTCTTGCTTTCATGCTGGGTGGGAGCCTCGGCTCACCACCGCTCACAAGGAGACATGGCGAACTTGCAAGCTCTGGTGGACCAACAATGGATCGATCAACCGGATCGCCACCCCCATCGAGTGGCTCATTACGGGACCTTTGCTTTCCGGCCCCAAACCAGCCTGGGCTTTTTGGACTTTGGCGTCAGGGACTATACCGGAAGTGCCATCTTCCTGGAAGCGCATCAGCAAAACAGCGCCAACTTCTCCGAGGCTAGACAGGAATCGTCTCTATTGCGGTTCGGCATTCTGACCCCTGCCTTCATCCTGCAAGTGCTGCTGCCGCTGCTCATCGTTTTCGTTCTCAGCCGCTCGGTGGTGCGAGAGCGGGAATCAGGGACTCTGGCCATGCTGGTGGTCAGTGGGACTTCAAACGGAGCTCTCTTGCTCGGGAAAATGGCTAGTGGAGTTTTGGTCTTTGCCACCTTGCTGCTGCCGGTCACTGCGTTGGCCGTAGCGGCTATAGCCAGCCTCACCGAAGGGATGATCTCGCTGAGCGATCTCAATCGGCTAGCTCTGTTGGCTGCGGCCTACGCCTTGTATCTTACCGTTTGGATCGGGGTGGTGGTTCTGATCTCAAGCTTATCCCGGAAGACCTCTTCGGCTATCGTAACCTCTCTGCTGGTTTGGATCGTGCTGGTGATCTTGATACCCAAAGCCTTGCCGAGTCTAGGTCACCATTGGTATCCCGCTCCCAGTAGGCCTGAATTCGAGCAGGCTCTTCACCTAGAGGTGGTGCAGGGGGGTCACGGCCACGACCCTGGCAGCGCCAAGTTCGAGCAACTCAAGCAAGAGCTGCTCGACGAGCACCAGGTGGACTCTGTGGAAGAGCTGCCGGTCAACTTTCGGGGGGTGGTCATGCAGGCCGGCGAGGACCAATCTTCTCGAGTCTACCGAGAGCACTACAACCGTCTCCAGGACTGCTATCGACAGCAGAATACCCTGATGGAAAAGGCTGCTCTCTTCAATCCCTACCTGGCCATCCGACTACTCTCGAGTGCGTTATGCGGCACCGATCTCGAACACGCCATAGACTTTGAAGAGCAGGCCGAGGACTATCGCTTCGAGGTGATCTCCCGACTGAACGACCTTCACACTCATCACGTGTCCTACCAAAACGATAAAGAGATCCGTCTTGAGGCCTCGTTCTGGAGAGGCTTCCCTCCCTTTGACTATCGAGCTCCCGAGGTTCAAGAGGCTCTGAAACCGGCCACTTTGGCCGTCCCGGCTTTGCTTCTGCAGCTCCTACTCTTATTTGGCTTTCTTTGGAAAACAAAGGTGGAACCTCGATGAACACTTCAACTCGGGATCTCTTTTTCTGGGAGGTCAAACTCTTTTTGCGCGACCGTTCCTTGCTCCTTG
>JBJHCR010000068.1:0-22820 GCA_050486105.1 Vulcanimicrobiota bacterium | reverse complement strand
CTTTTTTCCGGATCCTAAGCCACCCCCAGAGCGGCTTAAGGCCCGCCGGCCAGCTAAACCACTTTTTTCCGGATCCTAAGCCACCCCCAGAGCGGCTTAAGGCCCCCCAGCCCAGCTAAGCCACTTTTTTTCTGGATCCTAAGCCACCCCCAGAGCGGCTTAAGGCCCGCAGCCCAGTTAAGCCACTTTTTTCCGGATCCTAAGCCACCCCCAGAGCGGCTTAAACCCCCAGCCCAGCTAAGCCACTTTTTTTCCGGATCCTAAGCCACCCCCAGAGCGACTTAAACCCCGCCCGCCGCCCTCACTGGCCTGCCCTCCCAGAGCCCTGGCTCTCGAACGTCTCTCCAGCGAGCCCTCGGGCTCAGCCTGCTCCCCCGGCAGGGCCTGGTTGGGCTAGGGCACCAGCAACAGCCCGGAGGGCTCGCTGAAGCCGGTGTTGGAACCGATAAGTACCGCGTCGGGGGCTCGCTCGGTTAGGGCGCCGGAAATCTGGCTGGCTTGGAAGTACACCACTACACGACCTCGATCTTCTTCGTCTGCATCGAAGTCGGAGACGAAAAGGCGATCGTTTTGGTGATCATAGACAGTGTCCCAATACCAGGGTGCTCCAAAGTCCGTGGGCTTGAGAAGCCCGGGAGTGACCTCCTCGGCTGAGGATGCCTGGTCTAGGAAAACAATGCCCTCGATCAAGCGGGCTATGTCTCCGAACCAGAGTCGGTCGTTGGCAGCATCATAGCTTGCCCCCACAGCCCCACCAGGCAAATCGAAAGTGGTGCGCTCAAAACTTAAGTCCGACAGCTCTCCTTCGAGACTTGAAGCGTTGTCAAAGACGAAAAGGTCCTGATCAAAGGGCCCATTCTCAGCGTCGAAGTCCTCTCCGTAGGCCAATACGAACAAACGATCAGCGTCCGGGTCCACTACCAGGGTGGTCACCAAGGCGGGGAAGCCGGTGATTCGTCGGGTGGGTGGAGACTGGTCGGCGAGCTCGAGGGCGTTGTCGTAGATGGCCAGCGAATACACAGCCTGCTCGTCCACAGTTTGGGCTTGACAGGAGTACAACATATCCCTTTGCTCATCGTAACTGATGCTGAAAGTGACCCCGTCGTTCAGAAAAACCCGGCTCGGTTCCGCATCTCCTCCCTCTAGAAAGTCTTCAAAGAAAGCTATGCGGCGACGGTGGTTCGGGTCTTCGGTCTCGGCCCCCTCATTGCCAATAAACCAGGCAGCTTGCCCGCCCAAGGCCGAGGCCAGGTCCAGGTTGCCGAAAGTGGTTTCATCGCTTCCGAAGGTGGCTGCCGGGGCTAGGTTGTTGACGCCCTCTTGGAGGTCCTCGAGATCGAAGATGAAAAGGCGGTGGGCGGCATAGTCACCCACCACCAGGAACTGGAAAGGGAGTTCGACCTTGAACTCGGGAGTGATCGCTTCTTGCACTTCAGGAGCGAAAGCTTCCAAAGCGTAGGTCCCGCTGGCGCTAAGTGACAATCCTGGAAATCGAGCCACTCCGGCCACCGAGCTTGAAGTGGTCGTTCCCAGCAACTGAGAGCCCGCCGGAGGTCTGGGGGTCGAAGCCAGAACCAGCTCCACTGTGCTTGCGGTCAAGCGAGGTCGCCCATCGGGCTGGAAAACACTCACTTCGATTCCGAAGGTGTCCTCTATGGTGCCTTCAGGAAACTGCGAAAACGTTAAGAATGGTCCCTCTTGTGACCCCACCACCTCGGGCGGCTCAAGACCGTATATCAGACTGGAAATGAGAACATTTCGCTCTTCTGGCAAGGAGACCAGACGGTCGAAGTAGCCCAAGAGAGTCCCCTGGGAATCGAATCCCAACACCCGCACCCAGTAGTCCCCGTTGCCAAGGTCTCCGAATACGGCATTCTGACCTCGAGCGAGATTTTTCTCATCCAAACGTTCTTTGTCGGCATCAAACAAGGAAACGGTGAACTGAGAGGCCGCTTCCGAAATCCGAGTGCTCACCGGCTCCGAAGTTTCAAGATTCACCGTGAGCACGCTCAAGGGGGGAGCCGGCTCGGGACCTCCTATGATCCCAAAATCTCCACGGGAGGAACCGCATCCTGATAGCAGTATGAGGGCCGCAAGCAAGGTCAAGGCGGCTCCAGAAAGCCTAGCGAAGTTTCGGATAAGATTGGGCATCGCAGATATCTCCTGAGTGATTCCGTTTCTCAGCCTCCGGCACGAACCCTCTTAGCTCTCTACGTCCAAGTCAGAGAATGGGAGCTCTAACACCTGATCCGCCTCAAGCCTCCATTTGTTTTCTCGGGCGCTCAAGTTCGCACGATCATCGAGGTCCACATCTCGAAAAGCAAGCATCACTCTAGAGGAGTCCGGGAACGGTAAAGTCAAAGGTGGTTCTTCCGGTACCGAAGCCGCTAATGCCCTTACTTCAGCCGTCCACGTGTCGTCGTTTTCCAGGTGGCAGACCAGCTCGGCACGCCACCCCAGTGCTCCCTTGGTCCCCAAGAACATCCACTCCGAAGATGTCCCATCCTGCTGAAAAGAGCACCCAGAATAGATCGACTTTAGAGGCTGTGCGCCGAATCGCCCCGAGCCCAAACGAAGCAATTTTTTCGTCAGGGGAATTGAAAATTTGAAGCTCATAGTGGACCTATTTGCAAGAATTTGCGGTTCCCATGGCGGAAAAAGGGCGAGTTTGGCGATGTGGGTTGATTCGGCGCACAGCCTCTTTAGGGTAAACTTAGAACCCAAGCTTGGGGAAACAAGATTCCAGGCTTGGCCGGCCGTGGGGAGCCGCTCGCCCAAAGGGTATTTCGTTGGTGGAGACTTTCTGAACCAAGAGCCCATGCATATTTCATCCAATTCCAAATCTCTCCGTGATAACTTCTTGATTTTCGGACCTAACCCTGGCTAAAGCTCCCGGAAAGCGAGGGGTAAATCTCGTCAGAAGGGGAAAGAAATGAGGAGAAGCTTTTCAGGAAAAGAGTTCATTCATGCAAACATACCGTAATGTCCTCGAGCTTATCGGAGACACTCCCATCATCAAGCTTTCACGCTTAACTACCGGCATTAAGGCGAACCTTTTTGTCAAAGCGGAGTTCTTTAATCCCGGAGGGAGCATCAAAGATCGCATCGGCATCAGGATGCTCGAAGCCGCAGAACGAGAGGGAAAGATCCGACCCGGTGGTACCATCATCGAACCCACTTCAGGAAACACCGGAGTGGGCTTAGCCCAAGCTGCAGCCTTGCGCGGATATCGCTGCATCTTCACCATGCCGGACAAGATGAGCCAAGAGAAGGTTCGCCTATTGAAAGCCTATGGAGCCGAGGTGGTGATCTGCCCCACCGCCGTGCCTAAGGAGTCTCCGGAATCGTACTATTCGGTGGCCGATCGCCTGTCTCGAGAGCTTCCCAACGCCTACCAGCCCAATCAGTACTACAATATGGAGAACCCCCAGACCCACTACGATTGGACCGGCCCTGAGATCTGGAAACAGATGGACGGAAAACTTGACGTGTTCGTGGCGGGAATGGGCACCGGCGGTACCATCTCTGGCTGCGCCAAATACTTCAAGGAACAGAATCCGAAGGTTCACATCGTAGGAGTAGATTCCGAAGGCTCGCTTTACACCTCCAACGTGGTCCGGCCCTATAAGGTGGAAGGCATCGGGGAGGACTTCATCCCCGCCACCATCGATCTTGAGATCATTGACGAAATGGTGACCGTCTCCGACCGAGACTCCTTCGTCACCGCTCGTCGACTGGCTCGTGAAGAGGGCATCCTTTCCGGCGGCTCCTGTGGAGCGGCCCTTTACGGCGCCTTGCAGGTCGCTCGGCGATACTCTGAAGGGACCAACATCTTGGTGGTCCTCCCAGACGGCGGGCGCAGTTACCTTTCGAAGTTCTACTCCGACGAGTATATGAAAGAGAACGGCTTCTGGGATCCTAGCGCCGAGTCGTTTTCAGTGCGGGAGTTGCTGCAGAGCCGAAGCACACCCAGGGAGCAGGCGGTGGTGACCATCGACGCCGAGGCCTCGGTTCAAGACGCCATTGCCCTGATGCGAGAGCACAATATTTCTCAACTGCCAGTGATGCAGAATAGAGAGATGGTGGGCTCGGTCCACGAGACGGTGCTCATGAACCGAATTTTTGAAGACAACGGCTGTCTTGGGAATCGAGTGAAGGACATCATGAGCGAGGCGCTTCCAGCCATTAGCGGCGACACCAAGGTGGCCTCGGTTTATCAACTTCTGCTGGAAGGCCGACCGGCTGTTCTAGTCCTCGACGAGCAGCAGTCCCCCAGCGGAATCTTGACCAAGATCGATCTCATCGACCACTTTTGTAGGTTGAAAGAAAAGGTCACAACCTGAGACCGTCCAAGCCAAAGACATGAAGAAAGGCCCCCGGAGTCGGGGGCCTTTCTTCATGGTTGCCAAGGAGAAGAGCCTTGAGCGGCTTTAGTCCTCGGTGTTCAATTCCACCGTGGTGCCATCGCCTTGAATAATCTGAACGTTGCCGCCTTGCCCTTGCTGCTCGAGTTGCTGCAGAAAGATTTGTCCGTACATGGCCAATTGGGGGCTCTGAGTCTTCTGCCCGATGTCTACGGCGATCTCAAAATCGTCCCTAGCTTGATCTTTTTCACCGGACTGCAATCGCAATTGACCGCGCTGCAGATACAGCTCCCCATCACCAGGTCGGAGATCGATTGCCTGATCGAGGAAGGAGATCGCCTTGGGAAGGTCTTCGTCTTGTCCAGCCAGGATAGACGAAAATCTGAGTAGCTCCGCCTTCTGACCTTTGGCTTCGTTGGCCACCTTTTCGTCTTCAGACTCAATTTTCGGGTCGATAACCTCGACCGACTCGTCGATGAAACCCCTAGCCTCTTCCGTCTTTTCCTGGAGCAGGAGGTTCCGGGCCAGTTCTTGACGGGCGAAGCCGTAATCGGGCTCCTGCTCTAAGGCCTTGCGAAGATAACCCTCTGCCGTAGCAAGCATGGTCATCTTTTGGATCTCGGGGTCCTGCCTGGGAGTGGTCTCCTCTTCAGCGGGGTCCCCATCCTGGTCAAGCTCAGCCTGCATTTTCACCATCTCAGCCTCGGCGGCAATTTTCATAGCCTTGTTCTGAGTGTAGTAACCGAGATTCGCCAGGGCGTTGACGTCGGTGGGGTCCTTCTGAATAGCCTGAGAGTAGCGCTCGATCTGATAAGTTTCTTCATCGAGCTGATGCGCTTGGCTGGCGTCAGTGGTGACCTGTTCCTGGTCCGGAATGATACAAACCAAGCCGGAGGTCATCAAGAACGCCACAACCAGGATGATCACGCCGATCTGAAGGAACAGATCCTTTGGTGACCTGCCTACCGGGGTGTATTCAACATCGATTTCATCATCTAGAACCCGAGCGGCTCTCTTTCGCTTTTCTTTGGGTCGATTTGACATTCTGGTCACCTCAGTAGACTGTTTTCAAGCGATCTTGGAACGCTTTGCGGATTGGCCCACGTTCGCAAAAGTCAGCTTTGCATGGGAGAGGAGCCGCCCTTCTCTTAGCCTTTGGGAACTCCTGGTCTGGGAGTGAAAAGTCCGGGCACACTCTCCGTTGTCTACTTGCCCTAACCCGACTTGGTCAAACCTTCCAAAGTGCCGGAAAAGGATCTCTGTGACCGGCTCGAAAGCACGCATAGTGCAAAGGTTCACCCATTTTGTCGCTCTCGGGGATAGTATCATCAGTGACGACTACCCGGGACCGAACCTGGGCTCGGCGGCACTTCTCTATCGCAATGACAGCCACTTCTTCCCCGAATTTGAAGGCCGAGATCTCCGGACATTGTATCCAAGCATGCGTTTCGAAAATCGCTCCGTCACCGGCTCTAGACTCTCGGATGTGCTGAAGGTGGTCGATTCCCTAAAGAGCGAGTCCAGGCCTACGCTTGCTGTGCTTTCGGTGGGTGGAAACGACCTTCTTCAAGGCTTTGCCGAAGGACAGCCCATCGCGTTCATACTCGAAGGGGTCAGCACCGGCCTAGACCTTTTGCTCAAGCGTCTAAGGTCGGCTTTCGGCAAACTGACCTTGCGTTTGCTCAACACCTATGATCCCACCGACGGCACGGGACAATTCCAGAGCGGTAGAATCATCCCCCATGGGCCCCAGGCCTTGGCTGGTCTCAATGCCATCCTGGCCGAGAAAGCTGGAACCGACCTGGTAGACATCCACCAACATTTTCTGGGTCACGGACTGCGGCACCGAGACCCCGCCTACGAACATTATTCAGCCGAGGACCCCAGTGGTTGGTTCAAGATGGATATAGAGCCGAACAATCGAGGCGCCCACGAAGTGCGTCGCTGTCTCTGGCACAGCCTGGAAGACCGTTCAACATGAAGAAAGACCTCAGCCGTATGCGTCGGACCCTGCACGAGCTCAGGCCGTCGAAGCTCCAAGCTCTGGAGTTGGACTGGTCCTTGAGCGATGAAGACCTCGCCAACACCTTGATCCACCACCGAGGCAGTTCGCTGCTGTTTGGAATCATCGAGCCCGAAACCGTTCTGAGAGATCTCGAGAATCACGGAATCTTGGACCTCCTGCGCCGGAAGGGCTATCAGAGGTTTCGCTCGGGCAATGAGAGTCACGTGCAACTCGAAGACCGCTTCGTGCTGCAGGCCGATCACCAAGACGGCACTCTAGGCCACACCCTCTTCGACATCCGCACCCACTCTGCAGAACTCGATTGGAACGGAATGCCCATGGAGGCCATGATTTGGAATTGGATCAGCCTCCAAGATCCCAGAGGCACCTTCAGCGAATCTCAAAAGCCTTTGCCCGGACAAGAGTTCCCTGGTCTTGGAGTGTTCCGACAGTGCCAGGAGCTGATCATTTCTTACGTTGCCTTAACCAAAGTGGAGCTGATTCTGGCTATCCCCGAGCATTTTCACAACGCCTGGCTGTACTCGCCAAGCTTCTCCTTCTACGATGCCTATTTTCAAGGGCGATATGAAGGACTCATCCGGGATCTGTTGTCGGAATTTGGGTTGGCTCGCCTCTCGGAAGCCCTGGATTTCGGCCAGGTTACCGATGAAGCCGGAAATCCTGTGGCCTGGACCCCTCACGAACAGATCTGTCCGATGTCCGAGAGAACTAAAGCTCATTTTCTCGATTCGGAGTATCAGGTCCGAAAGGCCTCAGCCTTAGATGCGCATCGCTACCGACTGCCGCCGAAGAGATAGTCCCACACTTTGAGCACATCTTTTTCCGCCACGCCCTCAGAAAATCTCTCTATCCTGAATAATACCTGGTCCTCAGTAAGCAAAGGGGGCTGCTGGCAGACGAGTTCCACCTTGGGAAACGAGGAGGTCTTTCCTCCTTCCACCAGTACGGCGTCATAGTCCCGAGAAGACAGCCATGCTATGAGATCCGGCAAATCAGGGGCTGGGTCGAGGAACAGGTGACTTCCTCCCGGACTCAACAATATGGTGTCGCAGCCTCCGGCTTGAGCCAGACGAAAGCTGTCCGACCCTGGGTCATCAGGAGTGGCGTGGTGGGAACTCTTGATAGCCAGGACCTTCTTGCCGGCAGCACGGCTTCGAGTCAACAGGTTCTCCAAGAATGTGGTCTTGCCCGAGCCCGAGCGACCAACCAAGCAGAGAACCTTCACACCGTAAAGTCGTGCATGGCTTCTGGCCGAATCTCCGTGCCACCCAGGTTTTCTCGCAAGCGCCGAACGGCCCGAAGATGGATTTGCGAGATCCTCTGCTTGCTGACGCCCATACTGCGAGCAATGGCTTCGAAGGTCACTCCCTCAAAGTAGTGCAACTCCAGCAGGACTCTTTCTCGCTCGGGAAGATTGGCCAAGCTTTCTTTGAGCGCCTGCCGCTCTTCTCGATACTCGAACTCCATGGACGGGCTGATAAAGGCAGAGTCTTCCACCAAGTCCCCCATGGAGGCGTCCCCATCTTCATCTCCTATAGGCTGGTCCAAAGACAAGAGGTACATCGAACTCAGATTGGCGATGAGATCGTAGACTTCTTTAGCAGAGAGGTCCAATTCTTCTGCCAGGTCTTCTTCAGTGGGTCGACGACCATTGAGTTGCGACAGCTTCTCCATAGCCTTCTGTAGGTTGCGAGCCTTCAGCCGGGTGCGTTCAGGCATCCAGTCCAGGCGGCGAAGGCCGTTGTAGATGGAGCCTCGGATAACCGGAGTGGCGTAGGTGGAAAACTTGAAACCCCGCTCGGGTTCGAAAGTGTCGATGGCTTTGACCAAACCAACCATACCATCACTGATGAGCTCCTCCACCTCGGTTCCCTGGCGAAGCTTTCGAACGATTTTATGAGCCATGCTGTAAACCAGGCCTTGGTAATGGACGACCAACTCTTCTTGGAGAAGAGGATCCGCCGTCTTCTTATACTCCCGCCAGACCTCGGCGATTTCGCTCATAGGTACGGTATTCCCCGAATAAGACAAAAAACCCACCCAAGAGGACCTCCTAGGGCGAGTTTTTTGTTCTCAAAGATGGTCGTGGCCTCGTCTCACGCAGAAACGAGCGACACTACATCTGGTTTTTCATCTGCTCGAACAGCATGTTGGCCAAGCCAACTCCACCGTCCTTGGACCACTCTTTGGCCCGCTCCTGGTCGAGCATGCCCTGAAACTGCTCCTCGGCTTGGCCCCCACCGAACATACCGCCCTTGGGGGAAGCTTTGCGCATTTCTTTCATCATCTGATTGAGAAACATCTCTTCGAACCCCTGACAGGCTTCTTTGAGCTTCTTCTCTTCGGCTGCATGAGAGGGCCCAGTGGCCGCCTGACGCTCGGGAGGCAGTGGGGACATTCCGTCGATAAACATAATCTCTTCCTAGCCTCCTATACTTAGCCTCTCTGCAATTGATTGGTCTGCTTCATCATCTCATCGGCCGCCTGCACACCCTTTTGACTCATTTCAAACGAACGCTGAGCCTGCACGATGGCGATCATCTCTTCGACGATGTTGATATTGGACTTCTCCAAGTGACCCTGTGCCAGTGCTCCAAGACCGAGAGATTTATCTCCGGGAGTGCCTTCGGTTTTCGCCCCAGAGACGTCGGTCTCTACGAACATATTGCCACCCACAGCCTTGAGACCACCGGGATTCAAGAACTTCACCAGCTTAATCTGTCCGAGCACCTCAGGTTTTCCGTCTCCTTCGTTGGAGATCCCGGTCACCTCTCCGGTGGGAGAGATCTTGATATTCGACATATTGTCGGGAATCTGCACCCCGATAGAGTGCCCGGCCGAAGTAGTCAGCTGATTGGTCTTACCATCGTAACGAAAGTCGCCGGCCCTAGTGTAGGCCACTTTACCATCAGGAGTGTTGACCTTGAAAAAGCCATCACCTTCGATGCCAACGTGGAACGGGTTCCCAGTCTTCTGCAGCGTACCTTGAGTGAACATCCGGTCGGTGGAGGTCGCCCGAACACCCATACCTACCTGAGTCCCTGCCGTAGCCTTGGTTCCCGGCTCCTGCATGGTGGCGTAGAGGAGGTCTTCAAAAGACACGCTCGACTTTTTGTAGCCGGTGGTCTGGTAGTTGGCCAGGTTGTTAGAAACGTTGTCGATATTCAGCTGTTGGGCCATCATCCCGGAAGCCGAAGTATAGAGTGCTCTCATCATAAGGTGTGTTCTCCTCCACGCATATCAAATTTACTGGGTAATTCTCTTGGTTAGTAGTTTATCAGATTCTAGCGAACTCGGCCTAATTCCGAGACCGCTTTCTGTAGGCGCGAGTCGTGCGCCGACAAAGCCTTCTGGTTGGCCTCGAAGTTTCTCATCACTTCCATCAAACCCACCATTTCCTGGAGAGCGTTGACGTTGGACATCTCTAAGAAGCCTTGCTTGAGCTTGAAGTCCGTGCTGGCGCGAACCTTGGGCGTTCCGGCTGCAAAGGCAGTGCTCCCAGCGCGCTTCATATCTCCGGAATCCTCGAAAACGGAAACCAACACTCGGTCGACCTGCTTGCCGTCCACCGTGATCACTCCGTTGTCAGCCACCTTGAAGTCGTTTCCGCTGGCCTTAATGGGACCCTGGTGCCCCAGCAGCTTAGAGCCGTCGGTGGTGACCAAATATCCTTCATTGTTGAGGCGGAAAGACCCGTTGCGGGTGAATTCGATGCCGCGCTCGGTCTGTATGGTGAAGAAACCCTGCCCGTTGTCATCGAGGGCTAAGTTGAACTTATTGCCTGTCTCCTTGAGAGCCCCTTGACTGAGGTGGGTGGCGGAGCGGTGGTGAAGCTCCCCTTTATGTTGGAAATCCCGCTGCATCATGACCTCGCCACCGGCTTTGGTCATATCGCCTCCGACCTGTCGGTCGAGGATCTCGGTGAAAGACGAGATCACCAGCCCCTCTTTGCGGAATCCTGCCGTACTGGCGTTGGCGAGGTTGTTGGCGATGACGTCTTGCTTGACCGACATCGCTTTCATCCCCTGGGTGGCTGTTCTAAACCCGTCTAACATCTTACGAATGTCCTCCTGACCACTTCTTCTGATAGAGCGCCGAATGGATATCTTCGCTCTTTTTTGTTTTTCAACCTTGCTCTTAACATTTATTTAACATCTTCCAGAGTATATTCGAACTCGGTGCTCGACGCGCTGCTCACCAAGAGAGACTCTTGCTGCCGGCACTTCCATTCCTCGCCCAGCTCCTGAGCGAAGGAGATGACGGCGTTCATCAATTCGTAGACCTCCGGCGGCACCCCGGTGGAAGCCCCCTGCTGCTGGATCATCTGATCCACCTGTTCGGCGTCCTGAAGTACCTCGACCCCCTCAGCTTCGGCCTTGGCGATCAGGCGTTCCGCTTCGGCACCGGTGTGAACCCCCAAAACCTCGGTGGTCCCATCAGCCTGACGACGAACGCTGACCGCCTTCCTTTGAGGGGCAGCCCCTTGGGCGGGATTGGGTGAGAAGCCCTCGTCGAAGGACTCCTGCCAGGCTTCGTGCCACTTAGGCCTGGACATCGCAGCGCTCCAATTCCGAGAAATCTGTCCGCTCTACCAGTTCTCGCTTGCCGCTGTGGGGACGAAACACCGAACGCATCCGGCCCGGAGTCCAACCCAAACGCAGCAGGCGCTCGGTCAAAGCCGGCAAGTATCGGGCGGCAAACCTGCGAACCTCTTCCGAAGGGGTCCCCAGTTGAACCGATACCGCTCCATCTTTGGTCTGCACCACGAAGTGGAGTTCCCCCATCTCCTCGGTGGTCACCAGAAATTCGATATGAGTGTCTTCGGGGGTGATATGCCGACCGCCGGCCCCGTCTTCGTAGTACTGCAGCCAAACTTCGGCAGCCTCGTACTCTCCCAGCAGGGGCAGCTGCAAATAGTAGAACCCCAGTTGGCTCTCGGAGCGAGCTCCGTTGATCAGCTTCTGGGCTTGCAAGTTCTCCTCCAGACCCTTGATCAAGGACATCAATTCCTTGGAACCCAGGCCATCCTTGGCGAAACGTTCGCGCATGCGGCGCAACATCTCCGGGAAATCCCACTCTTCACCGCCACCGGCCCCGGCCGGACCCATGTGGGTCTCGATCCCGGTTTGCTTGGCCATGCCTTTGAGGTTGCGCAGGTTGGGAAGATCTGGCTGGAAGCGCTTTTGCGGTTGCAATGCCAGCTTGCCCACATGGGTTTGCACACCTTGAATCATGGCGGTGATCTCTTGATTCACTTTATGGGTGGTTTCGGTCATCTTGCGCAACTCGGTGTTCAAGACCATCATCTGCATCCCCGCCTGGGGGTTGTTGGCCAAAAAGTTCGATAGGACGGCCACGTTCTGAGGAGTCACCGGCAATTGGCTGTTCTGCAGAAAACTGGTAGCGGCCACTTGAGTGGAAACCGGAGCAGCCGAGCCACCACCGGCCGCCTGGGGGCCTTGAGTAGCTGCGGTCTGGGCCAGCACCTGCTTCATCTGGGTCATGTTCTGTTGGGTGAGCGGGATCCTACACTCCACCATGGTCTTGGCTAGATTGAGGTTCGACTCGTTCACCGGCATCTTCAGGCTGGTGAGGGTCTGAGAGAGATCAGCCATGGACATCTTTTGAAACGGGGTGGTGACCAGTTTCAGGTGGATCTGCCCCTTGTTCTCTCCCTGCACCTGGAAGGACACCGAGTCTCCTACTCTCAGGGGAACTCGAGACTCGGCTTTCAACATCTGATCACCGAGCTGCAAAAAGAACTGTCCTCCTTGCTGCCCGGCCACTTGACCGTGAATGGTGGACCCCGGACGAAACATGGCCCGCCCTGCCCCATCGGGAAGCTGTAAGGAAACGTTGGGCGGGGCTCCCTTGGCGGCGGGAGGTGAAAAGGGAGTTTGGGGGCCCGATTGCGCAGCAGGAGGCCCCCCCCGGGCGGCGCCACCTCTTCCGAGTCCGCCACCGGTGGCCAAGCCCGCCTTGAAAGCGCTGAGTCCTGTCTGTGCCATTCCGTCCATCTTAAGTCCTATCCTAAAGGGGAGCTGTGACCACCCCTTAACGGAGATGTTACCATGATGTTAACAGGTTTGACAGAGTCGCAACCTCACAAGCTTATTCATAAGTCCGCAACATCTCCGAACCCCATTCCCGCACTGTTCCAGCGCCGACAGCCATGCTGAACAGGTGTTCATCAAGACCTCCCAGATATCAGGACCACGCCCGGCCCGCAACCTTCCTGGCAAGGAGGAGGCTGCTCCGAAAGCCCCCCCGGTGCAAGACTCCTTTGTCGCTCAAAAGCTAGCCTCTCGAACCCCTGAAGAGTGGGCTGATCTGATAAAGGAGCGCTCGACTTTGGTTGGCCTGGCTGAGCCGGTAGGAGTCGTCGCAGGTCTCTTGAGCCAACCTATGGAGAATTTGAGGATCGTGGGAGATGGCGCTTCCGCCCTGGTGAAGGGAGATATGGGTGGAGTGAGCAGCAGCATTGATCAGATTTCCGAGAGAGCACTAAATCCTACCGGAATCCCCGGAGGGATCTACAACAGCGCCCTGACCCTGAGAGCCGCCTCGGGCATCGCCGTGGGCGGAATCGAAGTCTACGCCGGGATGAAGAGCAAGAATCCCTATCTCACCGCCATGGGCGGAGCCGACATCTTGGGCGGCTTGGGCACGGCCGCACTTGTCGGCAACCTCAACGGTCTGGCCTTGGGCCTGAGCCTGACTGCCACCGTGGCCAAGACCGGGCTGGTGTTGGCCAAGCCCAAAGAGTACAGCCGAACACAAAAGGTGAAAACGATCTTGGACGCCGGAGGGTCGGCCGCCAGTTCCATGATTAAAAGTGGCATTCTGGTCACCCCAGCCCTAGGAGTAGCCGCAGTGGCCGGCGTGGGCCAAATCGCCTATATGAATCACGAAGGCTTTCGAGGTAAGGTCGATGCCATCCTCGATCGCTTGATGGACCGCTTCGGCCGCGGCTAGAGGCCCGGTGGTGTCAAGCGTTTTCCCGGGCGGGTCACAAAAAAACTCCGGGTTTCTGTGGCCTCCGCGTCTCCGTGGGCCCTCCCTCCCAGCCTCAGGCTCTCTCTTTGGGGGATTTACACGGAGACAGAGAGGCAGGAAGATTCAAATCAAAACTCTTTCCCCTCTTCTCTGTGGCCTCCGGGTTAAAGCTTTGATCGAGCTGGCAGGGAAGTGGCACGGAGGGCCTGCTCCTGGCTTGGTCTCCGGCCGAACTCCTAGCGGATGATATATTCCGGGCCACGTGGAGGTGCTTGGACTTGGTTGCTCCTCTTGGAATGTCGTTCATCGGTTAGCTGTTGCAAAGTTGCCGGTGCAGGCGGGCCGTCGAGGCCCTTCAGTTCCAATTCGGCTTTCTTGGCCTCCTCCGAAGCATTGACGGCATCGGTCGCTTCAGAGCCAAAGGCCAGAGCGGTAATAAGAGCAGCTCCGACACCGATGGGTCCGCCCACTATCCCGCACGCCACGGTCAAACCCGCATAAGCGACCGCCCGGATCTTACTGTCGCGACTGTCGGCTTTATTGAGTTCGACCTCTTTGGCCAATCCCGCTTTCTTCGCTTCGAGAGTCTCAGTATTTCCTGACTGGGAAGGCAAATTCTGCAGTTGTTTTTCAGCCTTGCGCTCGCTCATAGTTTCGGAGATCCCTTGGAGCGATTTGGCTGCACCGAGCCCAAACCCCGCCAAGGCCACTCCGGCACCGAGAGGTCCACCCACCATTAATCCTAGTCCACCCATACCCAAGTAGCCCAGGATTTTCTTGAATCCCCGGTCTGAGGAGTCTTTGCTGTGAGCCGCGGTGGCTTTGAGTTCAGCCCGTGTTTTGGCGTGGGGATCTGCAGTTTGCGACTGGAAAGACTCGGAAGGCAGAGTCGAAGTTTTCTCCTGGGTCTTGGTGGACTCTTTGGAAGGACGCGCAAAAGAGCCTGGACCCCATCCCCCTCGGATCTTTGACGTTACCTGTGTCCCAACATCCATGCTTTTCTCCCTGACTTAGCCTTAACCTACGTAGAGTTCCAGTCACCTTGGAAAAATCCTGTATCCAATTCGGGACCCTGTCGAACGCGATGTCCAAAAGGGAGTGACGAGGTCTGCGCGAAACCGGACTCATGTCTAGCACCAGACTCATTCTCATCTCAACCTTGATTGCGCTTTGCCTCTTGCCCGCCTTGGCACAAGCTCATCGCACTCAACGAGTGACCTTCGACCCCGGCACCACCGGAACCCACCTTTGGGATGGGGTCGCTCGAGGAGAAACCATGACTTATCTGCTGGGGGCTCAAGCCGGACAAAAGATGCGAATTTCGGTTGAGTCGGTAGAGAGCAATGCCGTGTTCTCTGTCATCTCCCCTAGTGGAGCCCACCTTGGAGAATCGCACTTCAAAGAGGGCTTTCAGGTGTGGTTCGGCAGCCTACCTCAGAGCGGGGATTACAGGATCGTGGTGGGGTCTTCCCGAGGCGGGGCGGAATACACTATCACCATGAACATCTTCTGAGACCCTGGCGTCAGTGGGGCCTGCTATATCTTTGCACCTGGACTTGTCCGCACTCTGGGTGAGGAGTCACGGGATGCCCTCTGGGTGCTGTTCGTATCGAACCTCGCTCAGACACCGACACCTAAAATGTCAGGTGCTCGGTACAGCGGCGCCTCCTCACCCAGCTCCACCGTCCAAATCAAGGCACAGGGGCACAGACCTACAAGATGTCGATGAGCAGATCGGCCACGGCGTCTTCGAAGCGGTCACAGTCGCCGACCTGGTTGGGGCGAGACCGGCTCCGCCTGGCCAAGAGCTTCAACTCACCCTTGTCTAACCATATTCCGTGGCCGGCTTCGCAGGTGTCCACCCAGACCCCGGATTCTTCGAACTTATGGTTGAGCATCTCCGAGTGGCACACGGGGCAACCTCTCTTTGTTCTGGAGGGAGCAAAGGTGTGCCCGATATCGGCTTCTCCATCACCACTCACGGCCTCGGGGGCTTCGGACTCCGATGCTGCGGCTTCTTCCAGGACCGATTTCAAGGCCTCGGAGGTAAGCCAAGTCCCGGAGCAGGTAGGACAGCGCAGAAGACCATTTTGGGCCTGCGAGAGGGGAGCCAGGGGGGCACCGCAGGTCAGACATTGAAGTCCTTCAGAGGTTTGCTGCCTGTCATCGGACGCTCCAAGGATCGATCTCACTATTCTTTTTAACATTCACATTTCACCTAACTATCCGAAACACAAGTCGCCCAATCTCGTTTGGCCATAGACCTTCCGAAGCCTTTATGAGCGCGGAAAAACCTTTGTTCTAACCTCAATGAGGTGCTCGTATCGGCGCTCTAGACGGATCACCATCAGGACCTCGATGAGATCGGCTTCCATCTCAAACTCCAGCACAGAGACATTCTTGGCAATGAGAGTCGGGCGCAGGGCACCGTTCGATCGAAAGTATCCCGGCAACCTCGGCGGGCTCTGCCCTGAGGGGTCCGGCACGAAGTCGGATTCCGGTTGAAGAAGATACTCTTCTTTACGATTAACCACTCCGACCTCATTCGACATTTCATCCTGATAATAGCAGACAAACTTCTGCCAAAAAACTCGTCCGGAGTTGGCATTGAATTCGGCGTTCCCTGTAGGCCCTTTATTCGAGGTGAAGACGAGCCCCGAACTTCCAACCGTGTCGTCTATGGAGATCGATGAACGCGCCGAATCTCTCAACTCGGTGGCCATGCGTGACAAGCCAAAAAGGGCCTCTTGACGCATCTCCAGAGCATCGGAATGATCCCGATAGAGAGTTACACTCCGGTCAACGAAGAGAAACGCTGCGTAGAGCAGAATGCCGAAGAGAAACATGACCACCAGCAACTCGGCAATGGTCGTTCCTCCAAGATTCTGGCTTTGTCTGCCCTGAACCACTGCCTACGGACCTCCCACCGGAGCCAGCAGAGAGGAGTACTCCACCGACCCCCGCCCTCCGGATTCGTACCATTCCACTCGAACGCGGACCTGTCTCATCACTTCCCCGTCCACGGTCGCACCGGACACCGTGATCTCAGGAAAATACTCTACGGTCTTCTCGACTCCTCGGACCCTCTCGGTGAGCAAGATAGGCTGCTGGGGACCAGTCAAGGTGCCGACAGCCTCATGGCCCGCAGCCAGACATTCTTCCATGAGTTGGTGAGCCAAGAATTGCCCGACCAGACGACCACCGGACTTTTCCATGGTTCGCGAGTGATACACCCAAACCATAACGAGACTGGTGGTGACAGAGACAAACAGCATACAAGCAATGATCATCTCCAGCAAATTATGGCCCCTGATCAGACGGCGTCTCACGATTCCCTATTCTAACACATTCAACTTAAATCATCTTAGTTGAATGTAGAATCAAGGGAAGTCCGATCACCCAAGAGGGACCTTCTTGCTCAAGAAGCCAAACGTTCCGCCCTGGTCTCCTCAGTCTGCCGCCGGGATGGCGAAGGCTGTTTACCCAGTCCGGCCCAGGCGGCGCCGACTTTGGCTCCACCCTTGGCTGCGGCATAAGAGCCTCCCAGCATACCCAGATACTGTCCTACCGTGGCTCCGGTCACGCCCCCTACCGCTCCAGCAACGCTTTGACCCAACAAGCGTCCCGCCTGGCTCCCTGCGTACCCTCCGGCCACCGCCCCGGCGGCCCCTCCGAGCACCGTAGGCACGGTGAGTTTGGTGAGAAGGGACTTGTCTTCTTTAGTCAGCGCAGAAGCTTGCTGGTCCAGCCCAAATCCTGAGCTCTGGGTGCGGGTCAGATGGCCCATCCCCAACCCGAGGGCGGCTCCGGCCAAACCACCAAGCCAGGTTCCGTTTGCCGCCTGACCTACGATGCCTACCGCCGAACTGGCATGAAGAAGAGGGGTCAGGACCCCTCCGGCCGCCGCTCCCAAAGCGAATCCTCCGGCCATCCAGGCGGCGCTTCGGCCGGCCTTGGAGTCCGAAGAGGAGAGCTGAAAATCGTCTACTCCCAAGTGTTGCGCCTCGGTGAGCAAGCCTCCTCGCTTGAGTTCGTCCTGCAATGATGAGGCCACGAATCCGAAGGGCCCGGTTGCCAGAGTCAGAACCTTGTCGGCGTGAGCATTGGCCTCATCGGCGGTCATGCTGCCATCTTTCAATTGCTGATTGACGGCCATCCTATCGATAGCTACCGCCAAACTCAGTGGAGCTGTGCCCGGAAAGAAGAGAGTACTGCCCATGGCGAGCTGCATTTTGGAGTTGAAGAGGGTCTCCTTATCGCCGGATTGCACCCCGTGCTCATAGTTGGCCGCCCCTCGATAGAGTTGGAACGGGGACAGAAGACTGGAGCCCAGAGCCAAAAGGTTTCGCAGTCGTGGCGCTCGTTCGAAGGCCGTTCCGATACGCTTGCCGGCATCTCTCACGGAAGGGCGATCCAGAGAATGCTCGACCACTCCGGGCTGCTGCACTCGCTCGAGCGCCGCGTACTTGTCGGGAGCCACTTCGGCTAGTCGCTCGGGCTCTAGGTGATAGCTGGTGTAGCTTTCCGCGAAGTCCTCCATACGGTTGGTATGGGCGTAGTCGCTGATGAAGGGCGCCTTTCCGAATCCCCCTCCCCGATGACTGATGTTGCCGATGGGTCCGGCGCCCTTGGTGAAATCATAAGTGTGACCAATTTCGTGGATGGTGACCTCTTCCATGAAAGCGTCGGAATAAGCCATATTGGTGCGATCCAGAAAGACCCGACTTTGCGAGAACAAAGGCGTGGCCAAACCTGCTGCTCCTGCTTGATCCATGCCGGTGACAAAGTCGATGGTGGGAGTACTGGTCACTCCGCTCAGGGGAAGCTTATCGAGAGCTCCGTAGACGACAGCCTTCTGAGCCTCGGTGTGCCCCACCAGTGTAGGGTAGGCGATGTTCGGCAAAGAGCGCAGAGCCGCCCCTGCAGTGAGGGCCCCTTCGGCCAGTCCGTTGTCTTTGGGTCCCTGAACCGGTCTGCTGGCCAATTTGCTCCCCAACAGGGCCATGGCTCCTCCGGTGAGAGCCGCCCCGCCGGTAGCGATATAGAGATTTCCAAACTTGAACGCCAGCGGGGCAAAGATCATAGAACCGATCGCCATGCCGGTTAGCTGCCCGGCCATGAGCCCCATAGCGCTCCGAAGATGCTTGGCTCCTTCGATCTTCTTGTCTTGAACATAGGCACTGATCCGTTCAGCCTGCTCAGCCTTGGCCAAGTCTTCCGGCGAAGGAGTAGCAGCAGAAACGGTGAGTTGAACTTGATCCAGATTGGGGGTCTCGTGGTCCGTGGTGCCTGTTTCTTCCAACTCAGGAGCAGTCGCAGCCTGGTTTGGCCTCACGACGGAAGCGGGTTGTCGATTGATCAATATTTCCATAGCTGCTCCACCTTAGTGGGGTCTGTTTTGTTCCAAGACTTGGGCTGTCGTCAGCGCCAGAAATCTCAAGACCCCGGGTTGTTCTCAGCAGTCTACCAAAACCAGGTCAGCTATATTTGTCGATCTTGTAAAATGTCAGACGGACTGAGCCCCTTCAGCGACTTTTGCGCTGCATGGCGTCGAGGTAGCGGTCCATCTCTTCTTCATTGGTGAAAACCGAGGTGGTGGGGAGGGCTTTAATGATGTCGAAGACCTTCTTCACTTGGGGTTGAGGGTTCAACAGCAAAAACTGACCTCCAGCGTCGTGGGCTGCTTTCCTGCCTTTGAATAGCGAGCGGACACCTGCACTGCTCACGTACTCCAACTTTGCCAGGTCGACAATTTTTACCGGGTATGCTTCATGATCGATGGCTTGCACCGCTTCATCAAATCGAGGCGCTGTGTTGGTGTCGAGACGACCGACCACTTCGATTTTGCATTTTCCTTCGTCAGAGCGAAAAACTTCAATATTGAGTGCCATAGACTAGCCTCCCTTTTCCCTGACCGTCGGTTCGATGATCAGTCGGAAGAATCCCTCTCGGAGCGCTCTAGAACCAGAACATTATACTCAGCCTCCCGACGATATTCGAGAAGGTCGGTCAAGATCTTGAGCATGGGGATTCCCCAGCCGCCCAAGCGCTCGTCATCAGGATCGCGTTCTTCGGCCTCTAGAGGATCGAAAGCCTTGGCGTCGTCACGGAAAGTCAGCCTGACCCGTTGCTCCGTAAGCAATTCGACCTGCACCTGTATACGTCCGGCAGTCCTCTCTCGGTAGCCGTGAGAAATGATGTTCACCAAGAGTTCCTCGGAAACGAGGCTGAGGTCGTGAATCAGGTCTTCGGAGAAACTGTGCGTGCGAAGGAGATCCTCAAGAAACCTCTGAAAGGGCCCGACTTCACAGACCATCGCTGGGAACTCTCGAGTCAGACTGCTCACTTCTCTCCACCTCCAGCTTGAAAAGCCAGGAGTGTTAGGTCATCGGATTGCTCGGCATGGGATACGTGTTTGCCTACCTGATCGATGATCGCCTGCAGCAAGTCTTGAGGAGAGAATTGCGAAACCTCACTGCAGATTTCCAGCAAATGCTCTTCCCCGAAAGGACTTTGACCCTGATCCTCGGCTTCAGTGATTCCGTCGGTGTAGAGCAAGAGTGTCTGCCCGGGGGCCAAAGTCCCGGTACTCAACGGGAACTCGGCTTCCGGCAAGAGCCCAAGGGCCGGGCCTGATTCCTCGGTGAGGAATCGGGCCGTCTCCGCCCCTAACAAAATGGGAGGTTCGTGACCACCGCTGGCTAGAGAAAAACGGTTCGTTGCCAAGTCGATCTCACAGCAGCAGAGGGTGACAAACATCAAGGCATCGTTATCTTGGCAGAGGGCCTCGTTCACCTCAGCCAGGAGAGTGGCCGGACTCTGGGAATTGGGCGCTAAAGAACGTAACAGGGTCAGAACTCGAACCATAAAGAGAGCCGCTGCCACTCCTTTGTCAGACACATCACCAATGGTGAACAGGAGCTTTCCTTCTTTGCCTTGGCTATAATCATAGAGATCTCCGCCCACCGCTCTCGCCGGTCTGAGAATGGCCGCCAGTGCAGCCCCGCTTTCAGGAATTTGCAGCTGACCGGAGTGGAGCATGGAATGCTGCAACCGGCGAGCCACATCCAGCTCGTTTTCGAGTTTCTGCCGGGCAGCGTTGGCGGTAAGGAGTTCTTGAGTTCGTCGTTGCACCTCGGTCTCAAGATGGTCTCGGTGGCGCTTCAGTTCCAACTGATTGCGCACGCGAGCCTTCACCAAACCAGGATGGAAGGGCTTAGTAATGAAGTCCACCGCCCCTAACTCTAGACCGCGCTCTTCGTCTCCGGCTTCATTCAAGGCGGTCACAAAGATCACCGGGATCTGCTCGGTGCGGGGGTCGTTCTTGAGTTCCTCGCAAACCTGATAGCCATCGATACCCGGCATCATGACGTCCAGCAAGATCAAATCAGGCAAAGGCTCTTTGACAGCCAATTGCAGAGCCTTAGCCCCGCTGGTCGCGGCCACAATCTTATAACTTTCTCGCAACGTCTCCATCAATACATGGATGTTCTCCGGAGTGTCGTCGACAATGAGCACCTTCTGCTTATCCAAGAGCTTCCAACCTTTCCTTCAACTGGGAGAGCAGGTCCCGAGCCCTGTCGGTATCAAAACAGTCCAGAGCCTCTCGGAGTTCTTCAAAGCAGATCCCATCTCCAGTTTCTGCTTGACCTTCGGGTTGATGCCACAACTTCTCTCCCTCGTGCATGGCCTCGGCCAGGTCGGAATCCAGAAGCTCCAGCATCCGCGCTACCACCGTCAACGGCTGATGGCCGTTCTGAGCAGCCGGTTTCTGCTGCGAGCCTCCGGCCTCCTGGCGCTGTTCTTCGGAATCTTCGAGCCCTTCCCGGGCTTCAATCCAAAGCTTTTTGTGAGCGGTGGTCCAAACCTTGAGCACCCGGCGAACGCTGACCGCATCTTGCTCTTTGGCTGCCTTTTCCAGCTTCCCGCTGAGTTGAGCCAGACGTTCGGCACCCAAAGTGGCAGCCACGCCTTTCAAATTGTGGGCCTGATGATGAAGCTGCTCCCACTGGAGACGGTCGAAAGCTTGCTTCATCTCCTTTGGGGCCTCGGCCTGATCCTGCAAGAATCGTCTCAGCAGCTTTCGATACAAAGTCTCATTTCCGGCAACCCTGGCTAATCCGGCTCGGCGATTCAAGGTGGCAGCCAGGGCTTTGCGCTCTGCGGAGTCAAGGTCGGGCTCGGGTTCGGCGGTCTCGGAACTGACCTTGAGATGCTTGGCCAGGACTGAAGTCAGAGCTTTCGGGTCGATGGGTTTACTGATGTGGTCTACCATCCCGGCGTCATAACAACGCGCCTTGTCTTCACCGAGAGCGTTGGCCGTCATGGCGATGACCGGAGTGTCCGGGGCAAGATTCTGAGAGACGATTGCTCGCGTCGCTTCAATCCCATCCATCACCGGCATCTGCATATCCATCAAGACCACGTCAAAGTGACCCGTCTTCAACTGTTCGAGAGCCACGGCACCATTTTCGGCCAAGGTCACTCGAAAGCCTGACAACTCCAGGAGTTCCTGAGCCACCTGCTGATTGATAACATTGTCTTCCACCACCAGAGCCGAGAGCCCCTCAAAGGTGTGCTGAGAACTCTTGGCCTGAGACTTGAGCGGTTCTCTGGAGTGCTCGCCATAGCACGCCTCAACGGCGGTCAAGAGCTGATTCTCGCTGAGAGGCTTGGTCAAGATCAGGTCAAGGCCAAGCTCCTCGGCTTGCCGCCAAATCTCTTCGCGTTCGTAAGCCGTAACCAATATCACCTTCGGCGAGTCTGGTGCGGTGAGTTCCAGGATCTTCTTGGAGGTCTGCAATCCATCGAGTCCCGGCATCTTCCAGTCCAGAAAGACCATATCGTAGGGCTGCCCGGGGAGTGCCTCTTCCACCGAAGTAACCGCCTTTAGACCGTCGTCTACGACGGTCACCGAGAACCCGAACCCCCGGAGGAGACCCTCCATGATCTCCCTTGCTGCGGCGTTGTCATCGGCCACCAAGACCGACAAATCGGAATTTGGCAACTCTGGCTTAGGCCTCTCTGTTGGAACCGAAGTAGAGGGCAAGAATGTTGCTTGGAAGCTGAAATTGCTGCCCAGACCCGGGGTGGACTGCACGTCTATTTCCCCGCCCATCAAGGCCACTAATCGCTGGGAAATAGACAACCCCAAGCCGGTCCCCCCGAAGCGCCTGGTGGTGGAACTGTCCGCTTGCTGGAAAGGTTGAAATAAGCTGGAGACTTGCTCCGGGGTCATGCCGAGTCCGGTATCACTGACGGAAAATTCCAACACCACTTCGTGCTCCTCGGCTCGAACCAGCTCTACCGCCACCAGCACTTGACCGGACTCGGTGAACTTGACTGCGTTACCACCGAGATTGATCAACACCTGGCCCAACCTCAATGGGTCTCCCACTAGGCGTCTGGGAACCTGCGGTCCCACCCTTATAAGG
>JBJHCR010000067.1:11657-22909 GCA_050486105.1 Vulcanimicrobiota bacterium | reverse complement strand
GTGATCCAGGCGGCCTATCGCATCGGAGACTCCACCACCAACATCATCACCCCCATGATGAGCTATTTTGGGCTGATCCTGGCTTTCGCCAACCGTTACGACAGAAACCTAGGGATCGGCACCATCATCAGCATGATGCTCCCGTACACCATTTTCTTGATCGTCAGTTGGATGAGTCTCTTCTATATCTGGGTGTTCCTGCTTGGAATGCCGGTGGGGCCGGCGACCTCGACGTACTACACCCCGTAAAGGAATTCGGACCTGTTTCGGCCACTCTTGAGGAACCCAGAGATGAAACTGGGTTCTTCTTGGCCCGAAGTCCGTTGGTCCTCTAACTTGGGGTGTTCTTATAGCTGCCCAAGACGCGCTCTAGTGACGGTTGAGCTTGGCCCTCGAACTTCGCCTGAAGTTCCCATAGTGCGACCAAAAGGGCTCGCGTTCCCTTGTCCGAAACCCTATCTCGATGAGCGTGGCCTTGGATTACTCTTACCACTATCCCTTCGCTTCTTCCTTGGAGCGCTCGAGGTTGGTGCTTGCTACGAGCCAGAATCAACTGGGTCCCTCGGTTTTTTTTCAGGGGCGGATTCTGGCTCCTCGGGCTGTAGCGACTCAGCTGTTGGCTCTCACCGACGTGGTTCGCACTCACTATTTTCTTCCTCGGCCGGCCCTCTTGGATCCGGTCCTCACCAGCAGCCGAGAGGTCTTGAGGATCGAAGGCTTCAGTGGTTGTTGCGGGGTTTACGCGCGGATCGATCTCGACAGTCAAGCGATCGAAGGAGGGTTCCTGGCTCAAGGAACGACCAATGTCGATTTCAATGAGCCTATGCGACAAGCTCTGATGGCGGTCACCGACCGAGAGTCGGTTCGCATTTCCGTAGGAAACGATGGAGTCTCACTAGACAGAGATGGTGCGGCTACGGTAGAGAAGAAAGTTAAGCTTCCCGTGCGGTGGCTCAAGAGCTTCGCTCAAATTCCCCAAAATCTCAAGGGGCTGACAAAACAGTTCTCGCTAAATCCTGGAGCGGCTCTTCGGAGTCTGAGGGCTCTTCCCGGCAATCGGGATAGAGCGGCTCAGAAAGCCTTGTCTCTGGTGGTTCGAGGTCAGACTCTCCAAGCAGTATCCCGCCCCAAACCAAGTTCTATCACAGTCTGCGGAACGCACCGATTGGCTGTACTCGAGTCCCTTTTGCCCCTCTCTCAGGGTCTCGACGTTTGGTTTGACTCCCACACTCAAGTCAGCGGCTGGGAAGTTCATCTTCCCACGGGACGATTTTTTCTACTCTTGAGTCCGGAGGTTCATCGGGGGTTTTCCGGTGAAGGTCAAGAGCTCTCAGACTTGGCTGTGGGCGCGGGGGAAGACCTGCTCAGCTCCGTGCGAGCCCAGTTTCGCTGGCAATCTCAGATCGACTCTGCCGAGTTGGCCCAGTCCCTAGGAGTAGAACAGGGGAGCGTGGAGGGGGCCTTGACTCACCTCGGAACTCGAGGACTCACCGGATTCGATGTCCACACCCAGGCCTATTATCATCGAGAGCTGCCTTTCGACCGCGATATGCTGACGTCGTTGTCGCCACGATTGAAGGGGGCAAGCCGCCTTATCGAGGAGGGACGTGTGGAGCGGATATCCGATTCCGTTTTTCGGGTGTTTGGCGATAGTGCCCCACATCGTGTGCAGCTCGCTGCCGAGGGCTCGACCTGCACTTGTCCCTGGTTCAGCAAGTATCTGGGAGCCCGGGGCCCTTGTAAGCACCTGCTGGCTGCCGAGATGGCCGATTCCAAGGACCCCCGTCAGTGACCTTTGAAGAGCTGGAAGCATTGATCCGAGCAGGGGCCTCAGATCGCGTCGTTGACGATCTCTGCCGTCTGAACTCCTCGGAGCGACGGGTCCTGGCTAAACCTGTCTACCAACTTTTTCGGTCGGTGGAGCGGGGCCAAGAACCGAATCTCTGGCAGGCAGGCAGGTACGAGGCTCTCAGGCTTGCTGTTCTCGGCACAAACCCTAAGGCTAACGCACTTCGAGTCCCCTGTTTCTATCTCTGGGATGAGCCACTCCAATCCTTGCTTTTTCGGCTCCTGTCCGAGACTAAGCCTAGTTGGCTCGGAGTTTGGGTAGAAACAAGGCTTGGTGATGATTGGGGCCTCCCTTGGACTTTCGCCTGGCAGCTCTGGCAAGACCGAGTGATCGAGCGACCGACTGGGCTGGGCTATGCCAAGGCTTTCGACCACCATTTCTACCAACTCGGGCCCCAACGAGAGGCTGCGCTCTTGCAGCGGCCCGAACTCCTCGAGGCTGATATTTGGTACCTCTTTGCCTATGAAACCAACACCTTCTGGGCAGACTGGAGCCACTACGCCAAGACTCGAGATGGACAGCCCATTCCCTCTTGGAGAGAAACCGTGGTGAACCTGGTGTCGACCGCGAAGCTGTCCAGAGTTCGGGTGTTGCAAGAATGCCTTGAGGCCATCGGTAGAGACTCTAAGCAGAACGTTTTGGGAGGCTTTATCAAGCTTTTTGATGCCTTGAAGCCGACTCTGGACGAGATCGAGCATCACCAACACGAGCTTTGCGACCTACTCACCCGTCGAAACTCGCGCAGTGCTGCCTGGTCGCTCAAGTGGCTCAGGAAGCTCGACAAGGATGGTCGGCTTTCAGCGGAGCGGTTCCTAGATTGCATTCAACCGGCCTTGCAGCTTCCGACCAAGCAAACCGCGATCGATGCTCTCAAACTCTTGGGTTCTTTGGTAGAGCGGGATGCCGATTTGGGTCCAATCACCTGGGGAGTGGCAGCCACGGCCTTGGTGCACCCGAAAGCTGAAGTTCAAGAGGCGGCCTTGGAGTTCTTGAACCGATGGCCGGAGCAGACTGCAGAGTTGGTGGCTAGCAAGAAGGACTTCATGTCTCCCACCGTGACTGCTCCCACCGAAGAGATCAAGATCGAAGCCGTCTGCTTGGATTGGGATGATCTCAACGAGCCATGGCTAGGCTTCGCCGGAGTGGATAGCGAGGCTCGGAACTTTGGTTCGCTGGCCTATAGGTTCGGCGACGTTCCCATCCTGACTGAGCTCGAGGAGATTCGACCCTTGGAATCCTTTAGCGAGCTACTGCTGGCCGCGTCGCACGCCATGGAGAAAGTCGATTCGGGCGATGAGATCGAGAGGCTCATAGACGGACTGAGCCGCTTGGGCGCCGAAAGACCCCTCGATTTTCCCGAAGCCACAGCAGCCCTGTCACATCGGATTCGGAAGGTCCAAAGAGGAGAGGTGCTCCACGGTATCGGGCACGGCTGGGAGGGCTTGTGTTTGGCCCTGGAGGACCTCCTGCAGACTTGGGTGGACGGTCGCCTTCGGCGAACCATGCCCGGCCAATTTACCCTCCCCGGGGGGTTCTACCATTTCCTGAGGGCTCGCCTGGATGAAGTGGCTGCTCGGCTCCTGAACAGAGTGAGCCGCCCTCTCTTGGCAGCCCCCACCCATCGAGGAGGATGGCTGGCTCCAGCGGTTTTCGTCTCCCGGTTCCTGGCTGAGCTGTCGGCTGGACGGGAGCCGGGGAAGTTTGACTTGATGGCGGCACTCTTGAGGCTAGCTCCCGACGGACGTAAGGAAGCTTTGAATCGAATCCAAGACTTGGGCGAGCCCTACGGACGCTTGCTTCGCTACGCCTTAGGAGGGGGGGACCAAGCGCGTTCCTCAGACCCGAGTCATTGGTGGTTGGCTGCGGCCCGGGGGCGCGATCCCTTTGGACTCCTGACCGATTGGCCGTGGCCAACGCAAAAGAGACCTGTTGGCTATCGCTGGAGCGCAGAAATGGTGGAATCCAAGAGCTTTGAGCAGACCCACCGAAATCCCAAAATCCTAGTGGAAGCAGAGGCTGGGCTTCCCGTCGTTCAGGGTTTCTTGACTAAAGTGGTTGAGAAGGTCAAGACCAAGGTCAAGGGTGGACCGACCGAGGCTCATTATCCGACTCTCGTTACTCCTGAGGTTTCGCTGGAGCGGTCCCACTACTGGCAGTACCTTGATCTAAGCGCAGACTGGCTGGTGGAATGGCAACTGCAGATCTGGCCTGCTCAGCACGATGCAATGCTGGTGTTGGCCATCAGGTCCCTAGTGGATGGTATCGATTGTCAGACTCGGGCAAACACTCCCCACCACGCTTACCTCCAGGGGGGCTTCGAACGGGATCGACCTTGGGGAGAACTTCGAATTCTCACAATGTGGTTGTCTCTGCTTTCGAAGGACCATCAGGCTCAAGTGACGGCAACCGAGGCTTGGCACGAAGGCATCGAGACCGGTCAGGCCGACCTTGAGTTGGCCGTTCCTGTCCTACTGCGAATTGCAGAGTGTCCAGAGCTCATTAAGGCCAATCGCTTAGGACAGTGTGTCAGGACCCTAAGCTCGGGTTCTGTACTTCATGCTCATTGGAGCTTTTCCGTTCTCGATGCCCTTCTGGGCTACAAGGGTTCAGAGATTCACGGAGTGCACCATCTTCTGGAGACTCAACTCGAAATAGCGCTATGCAACGGATTTGCTCCCTCAGCACAGGCTAGAGTTTACCTGGAGTCCGTAAGCAAGAAGAGCAAGAGTGGAAAGTTGGCACAAAGGCTTTTGCAAGAGAGGCCGGAGTGCCCTGAAGTCCAAGAGGCGGTGAAGCACCTTGCCTTGTCCCACCGACTCGCGACGGTGCGACGCTGGCAATCGGGTTCGGGCTAGCAAAGATGGACGGACAGACTCCTGGAGACTGTCCGTCCCTCTTCACTAACGCTCCACAAACAGCAGACGATCACCCCGGATCGGGTTGATGTCCAGCAAACAACTCAGCACCTGATGAGCCTTATCGACCTTGGACCAATCGCCCTTGTCGAGATAGACCACGCAGCGCACGGAAATAACCTCGGTGGTCCAGTATTCATTATTGGTCTTAACTTTGGAACTCGTATCCCAATTTCGGCTGGTGATCCGATAGGTGTAACTCCCTTGCGGGTCAACGTTCTGTGGCGACAGTCTAGGATCCATGGATTCTTCCTTCACTTGCTCTGCTACCAGAACCGGCTCACCTAATTGGGTAGAAACTTGGGTTTGATGAGTCGTCCGTCTCGTGAGAACCAAGTGAAGGTCAAAGTTCGCTGGCCCAAAAATCCGGTCCAAGGCGGAGCGCACTTCGGCCTCCAGAGGGTCTGTGAAATCGAAGTTCAGGGGATCCATTCCAGGAACAAATAGGCTTTCTTGCTTGGGAGGCTCTTGAGTCGTGATGGTTCGGTCGGCAACTGCGAACTGTAGGCCGGCAGCTAAGAGTAGAAGGACGAACAGTTGGGCCTTGGGGCCGAGTTTAGTTAACAAGCGATGGGACACGGTTTCCTCTTTTCTCGACGGGCCACAACACACACGAGGCTTCGTCGATTTGATTTGGGATGTCTTGGGGTGGTCGAAACCCCCCCTCATCTCAAGAATACGCAGCTCCTTTCTCCTGGAGGTTCCCGAACTGTTAACGCTTTGTGAACACCTGAGACCCGAAGGACAGGTCCATTTTCTGGCCTCGCCCTGCATTTGCTCGTGGGGGGTCGAGGAAGGGATTTCGATTTTCCTTGAGTTTCGTGGTGAAATTTCTTATAATGGAAAAACTGTCGACTCGATTAGCCCAAGAAAGGAATAGGGAGCCATGGAACACGTTCAGTTTTGGACGGTCACGATACTGCTAGCCATCTGCCTTTCAGCCTGTGCCGGCCTGCGAGCCTTTCTTCCCCTGTTCTTGGTTGGACTCGGTTTTCGCTTTGGTCTCGGGCCTCTCGACGATCAGGTTCCGGGCCTGGTTTGGCTGACTTCGGACCTGGCGCTCTGGGTGTTGGGGATCGCCACGGTGCTGGAGTTTATCGGTGACAAGATCCCCCTTCTCGACAACGGCATGGATGCATTCGGTTTGGCTTTCAGGCCCCTCGGAGGCGCGGCTGCCGTTTTTGCCGTTCTCGGCGCCGCTGAACCCAAGACGGCCCTCATGCTCTCGATTTTCCTGGCACTCCTGATTACTTTGCCGATTCAGGCTGTGAAGATGGGTTTTAGAGGGGTAACCAATGCCGCTTCGGGAGGGATTCTCGGGCCCGTGCTCAGCTTTCTGGAAGACGCCGTGGTTGTGGTGGGGACCGTTCTGGCCTTCTTGGCTCCTGTTATAGGAGTGCTCCTGCTGTTTGGAGCGGTGGGCTATGGGGGGCAGCGTCTTCTCGCTTTCAAAAAGCAGCGCCGAGTTCAAGCGGCTCCGGCCGCAGTCGGCTGATGTTTGAGAGCCTTCCTGAACCCTGTCTCTGAGCCCCCGACGGAAAAACGGGAGAACCCCGTTTTCGTCGCGAACCTCCCGCTCTAATGAGGTCCCACCCGTGAAGCGATCCTTGCCTTTGTGCTAGCTCTGGCTGCCCTTTCGCCAATTCTCTTGGCTGCGGTTCTGCTGGTGGGTTTTCGTTTGCCCGCTCGCTTGGCCATGCCGGCGGTTTTCGCATTCACCGTTCTCATCGGGGCGGTTGTTTGGCAACTCTCGGTCTCGGTGATCGCCGCTTCGTCGCTGCAAGGATTGACCATCACCGCAGAACTGCTGTTCATCATTTTTGGAGCGCTCTTGCTCCTCAACGTCTTGAGCAAGACCGGAGGGCTTTCGGTTCTCCGCCAGGGGTTCGCCGAGGTGAGCCCCGATCGGCGAGTTCAAGTGGTGATCATCGCCTGGCTCTTCGGCTCTTTTCTGGAGGGAGCTTCGGGCTTCGGCACTCCGGCGGCCATCGTGGCTCCACTCTTGGTGGCACTGGGCTTTCCGGCCATGGCTGCAGTCATCATCGGAATGATGATCCAGAGCACTTCCGTGACCTTTGGGGCCGTGGGGACACCCATCTTGATCGGGGTACGAGGTGGCCTCACCGAGGCGGCCACTCCGGAATTCCTCACCCAGGTCACCGTCTACGCTGCATCCGTTCACGCCCTGGTGGGAACCCTGATGCCGTTTCTGATGATCGTGGTGATGACCGCGGTTTTCGGTGGACCCAAGGGTTGGCGGGATGCCCTGCCTGCTCTGCCGTTCGCACTCTTCGGTGGCCTAGCGTTCACCGTTCCGTACCTGCTCACCGCGTTTTTTTTCGGGCCCGAGTTTCCTTCGCTGCTCGGGTCTTTGGCCGGACTTGCCCTGGTGGTTCCGGCGGCCAAGGCAGGGTTCTTGGTGCCTGCGGAGTCATGGGACTTTCAGGTTGGAGCTTCAGAGCTCGATCCGGTAGCTCTCGAGTCTCCGAAAATGGGTCTGCTGTCGGCCTGGTCTCCCTATTTGGTGGTCGCCTTCCTCTTGCTTCTGAGTCGCCTGCCCCAACTTCCTTTGGGGAGTTTCCTGAAGAGCTTTTCTTGGACTTGGTCGGAGGTTCTGGGCACCTCAGTCAAGATCACCACTACGCCCCTTTATCTCCCAGCGGTGGCCATGATCTTGGGCGCGATTTTCGCCGTGGCCGTGCACGGTCTGTCTGGCTCCGGGGTTCTGCAGGCGGGGCGGGATTCTCTGAAAACCCTGGTGGGAGCCGGAGTGGTGCTGATCTTCACCGTTCCTATGGTGCGGCTCTACATCAATTCCGGCCAGAACCCTGAAGGCTTGTCCAGCATGCCGGTGGTCATGGCCTCCTGGGCCTCGGACCATCTGGGAGGGGTCTGGCCCTTGATCGCTCCTGCGGTGGGAGCCCTCGGAGCCTTCATCGCCGGAAGCAACACCGTCAGTAATCTGATGCTCAGCGAGTTTCAGTACGAGGTGGCTCTGCAGACCGGATTCTTGCCGGCCTTAGTGGTGGCCCTCCAGGCGGTGGGAGCCGCCGCCGGAAACATGATTGCCATCCATAATGTGGTGGCCGCCAGCGCCACCGTAGACATGCTCGATCAAGAGGGGGCGGTCCTGCGAAGAACGGTCTGGCCAACCCTGTATTACGTGATCGCGGCGGGTGTGCTGGGATTGCTGGTGGGTAAGTTGGGTCTTGGCTGAGTTCCGTCTCCTTGGTTATTGGAAGCCCGAGACCAGGGTTGTTCCCAAGACCCATCCCAGACCGTAGAGGGGCAATCCCAAGAGCACCGTCGCCGAGACGTATTTGTAGCCCACCGTTCGTGGAGCTTGCACCGCTTCGCAGCTGAAGGTGGACATGGTGGTGTAGCCCCCTGCCAAACCGACCGAGAGTAGGTCGTTCCAGTAAGGAGAGGGGCTAATGCTGAACAGAAGTCCCATCAGAAAGCAGCCACTGGCGTTCACGCATAAGGTACCCCACGGGAAGCCCTTGCCTGCTCTTTGCATGATCCAAAAAGTCAGCCAGTAGCGAAGGTTGGCTCCGACAGCGGCACCCACTCCTATTAGGAAGGTTTCCCAAAGCATCATCTAGGAGCTTCCCCTTTGGGAGGTTAGGCGGAGGCCGAGCCATGCTGCTGCCAGACTTGTTACGATGGTCAGGGCCAGGTAGAGCGCTCCGCTTCCATGACCCCGGTCCACCGCGTGCTGGACCACTTCGTGGGTGAACATAGAATAGGTGGTGTACCCACCCAGGAGCCCGGTTCCGATGAGCAAACGCCAGCGCTGAGACAGATGAAATCTTTGTGCCAGACCCAGGAATAGGCCGAGCAAGAAGGAGCCGCTGACGTTGGCGGCCAGGGTCCCCCAGGGGACCCCTGCTCCGACCTCAAGGCCGTTCCAGTTGGAGATGATATGACGGAGATTGGCCCCCACCGCTGCTCCGAGACCGATCACCAGGCTAGAGAGAAAAGGTCCGTCCAGACTGTGAGGATGATGGTGTTCCTCAGGCATGGGCTCTCGTTCGCAAACCCACCCCGATCGCCTCCAAGAGATGTTATCTCGATAGGCCTAAGAAGAGCTTCAGGCGATCCCACCAGGTGAGTTTGGGTGGAGAGGCGGGCATGCCGTGGTCGTTCTGAAATTTCCAGTCGCGCTCAGCAGCACACAGATCGCAATAACAGCGCTCGGTACGTCCGTCGACTTCCCGGTGGGGATGCTTGGTGAATGTTCCGCAAGATGAGCAACGAGGCACGTAAGGTCAACTCCTCCGAGAGCCTTTTCCACCCGAGGCAGGGCTCCCCCTAGGGCTCAACACCCTAAACAAGAAAGCCGCCCTTTGGGTTTCTGGCCAATAGGGCGGCTCTCCGGGTCAGTAGGGAAAGAGTCTATTTGTTGTAGAGGTTGCCGATTCCTGAAATGGCGTAGGTGGCCAATCCCAAGGCACCGCCCGTAGCCAAGCCAGCGGCCCCGGCCACAATGGGATTTCCGGAGGCCAAGCCCATAATGGCTCCAGTTGCGGCGCCAATGACGGCTCCGGTGGTGGCCAATTTGCCGGTGTAGTTGTCGTTGCCTCCGCCAAACATGTTCATCAGATCCAAGCCTATCCCGACTCCTCCGCCAACCACGACCCCCGCAAGTCCTAGGGCTCCTGCTCCAGCTACATGGGCCATGACTCCGCCGCTCATAATTCCGGCATAGGTCAGAGCGCCGACGCCGGCACCCACAGCCGTTCCCAGCGCCGCGCGACCAAAGCTGACTCCGCTGTCACCGCCCCCGAGGGTGACTTGGTCATCAGGTGTAAGAGGTGCGGTTGCATTGGTGAGGTTCGGCTGGGATTGAGTGTTGACTTTCGGAAGGGAAAAATTTTGATTGACGGTTCCTTGTTGGATAAGCATTTGAGATGTGTCCTTAAATTTTATGATTCCGTGACGCTCATATGAGGTCGCTGTATTCTATTGCGGTCACTCTAAGATATGAGTCTTAAAGGGTGCTTAAAGCTCGCCAGGAAGTTCTTAGCGCATGAATCAGTCAGCTTATCTGGAGACTTCAGTCGAGCACCTGCCCACCACGAAGCAACTGCACAACCTGTTCGAGCGCTTGGAAGACTTAGGATTTGCAGAGAGCGCTCGAGTGCCGGTTTTTGCTGCTCGCTGCTGGAGCCCGGCGTTAGAGTTTGAAGCCTGGCGCCGATTTCGGGCAAGTTTGCCTAATCTCACCGAAGTGGCGGTGCCCTCTTGGTACAATAAGGGGCTTGGGGCGGAGCAAAGACAGCTTTTCGAAGGCTTAAGCCTGGGCCTGTGTCCCCCCCCAGAATCGCTGCTCGGCCTTACCGCAAGGTGTCTCGGGAATCCTCAACGATGGTTGGTGTTGGCCCGCTTTGGCAAGTATTTTCTGGCTAGCCATCCCGCTTGGACTCAGGACCCCTGGTATGTCTATTTTGGCGACGACACCCTCTTGCTTATGGCTGTGGGCCGAGAAACTACGCAGGAACTGCAGCAGGCCAATGAGGGGCCGCTGGCGGTTCTCGACTTATGCTGTGGGGGAGGGGGAGTGGGGTTGGCTTTAGCTCCGTTTGCCGGGTCCTTGCTGGGATTGGACTTCAATCCCGTGGCGGTGAGTTTAGCTGAACGCCTCTCCAAAGTTTATGGTCTGAGGTCGACCTTCACTTATCGAGTCGCTGATGTCTTTTTCGAAGATTTCGACTCCTATGATTTGATCATCGGGAACCCACCGACCCTACCCCCCGAACTGTCCCGAGAAGAGCTTCTCTTTGCGGTAGGAGGGCGGGAACGTTTCTTATCGCTCTTGGCTAAGCTTGAATGTGCTCTCAAGGCTTCCGGACGGATGGTGTTGACGCTGTTCTCTGTGGCTCCGAAGCGCAAGTCCTCGGAGGGGGACCTCACCTATCTGGGCTTGGTGAAGATGCTCGAGGGTCGACGGGGTTTCCGCTACACCGTGCGCCGACAATTTAGACTCGGAAACGGTGGTTGCTTGCGTCACGTTCTGTTGGAGATTTTTCCGCTCTCGGAAGCCCCCGAGGAATCGTTCTGCCTTGGTAGTCCTGGCCACTTTGAGTTGCCGTTCCTGAACTGGAGACGTCCCAGGCAGCCATAAAAGGTCCTAGGAGATGACCGCATGGGTTTCCTAGGTGAACAGGCTCACCAAGTGCCCCAATCCTTCGGATTCAAGATCCTTCTTATGGACAAAGCGCAAAGAAGCTGAATTGATGCAGTATCGGAGACCCGTGGTCTTGGGACCATCAGAAAAGACGTGGCCCAGGTGGGCGTCTCCGGTCTTGGACCGCACTTCCGTGCGCATCATCCCTAGGCTCTTGTCTGCCAATTCCACGATCTCGTCGGGGTCGAAGGGGCGGTCAAAGCTCGGCCATCCGGTTCCCGAGTCGAATTTGTGAAGACTCAAGAAGAGGGGCTTTCCGGAAACTATGTCCAGGTACACCCCCGGCTCTTTATGGTCC
>JBJHCR010000067.1:0-11647 GCA_050486105.1 Vulcanimicrobiota bacterium | reverse complement strand
CAATGGGCGTTTTGGAAGGGGGGCTCCGTGCCGCACAGGCATACCACTCGGTATTGCTCCTTGCTGAGCTGATTCTTGAGTTCGGGTCGTTCTTGAGGTTTGGACATCTGGGACTCCTAGGTTTTGCTGGGTTTCATCGGCTAAGGATAAGCGAGAGATCCGCTCCTTCGCGGTTCACGACCACGAGGTCTCGAAACCCGTTTCCGGTGATGTCTGTGGCGGTGACGGCCCACGGTTGGGCGCCGGCAGCGACATCGAACAGGGGGTCAAAGCGGCCTATGCCTGCTCCTCGAGCCACAGTAACCAAGTGTTTGTCGGGATTGATCAGGACCAACTCCGGCAGTCTATCTCCATTGAGGTCCACTAGGCGACCTGTGCGGTAGCCAGCCTGAAGAGGGGCAAGGACCCTCAGTTCAGGAACCTCCACGGCAACCAGAGCCGTTTCAGTAAGCAGTAGTAGGTTCTCTCTATCCGCCACTAGAGCCGAGGGAACCACCGAGAGCTCTAGAGGCTGCCCCCCGGCAAAATTTCCACCAGGAAGACCCGAGAAGACCACCAGGCGACTGGGGTTTTGGGTGATCACCACCAGGTCTTCCAGGCCGTCACCGAAAACGTCGAAGAAGGCCAGGTCTACCGTTTGGCTAGGAACAGGTTGATTGCCAACGCTGCTCAGACCGCTGGGGCTCTGCAGGTAGAGAAAAACTCGATTCTCGGCTTGGTTGAGCACCCCGATCAGTTGGCCATTCTGGGAGCGGGCCATGCGATTCGTTCCTCCGGTCACCGACACGGTCTGGCGGACTTCAGAGTTTCGCACTAGAGTCGTCCCGGCGTCGTTGGCCACCAGCAGGTCGTCAGCCTGTTCGGGCGTTGGGAACCCTCGCAGCAGATTTTGAGGAGGGGCCGGAAGAGCAAGAGAGTTTAAGAGTGACAGCACACTCTGGTCTTGCACTCCAAAGATGTCCAGTTGGGCGCTCTGCCGGTTTGCCACCCCCAGATTTGCTGCCCCACCGCTAATATTGTTCAAGAATTCCACGGCCACAGGTTCACCTCCCACGAAAGGGCGAGCCGCTGCGATGAAGTCGCCGGAGCCTTGATTGAGGAGCACGGTCAGCCCGCTACCGAAAAAGTTAGCGGTTACCAGGTCGAGGTCTCCACTGCCGTTGAGGTCGGCAACTGCCAAGCCCACCGGACCTCGGCCTGTAGGCAGGAGGGTAGATGGGCCGTACTGTCCTCCAGGCTGGGCCGGAAAGATCTCAACTCCGTTGCCGTCCTCGGTGGTCACCGCCAAGTCCGGTTGTCCATTGCCGAAGAGGTCGGCGACCACCACGATGTCGGGCTTGTCGGCGGTGGGCAGGGTCTGCTCTAGAACAAAGCTGCCATCTCCTTGTCCCTGGAAGCGCTGCAAGGTGGAGTCCAGCTCGTTGGCCACGAGCAGATCCAAAGACCCGTCCGAGTCCAGATCGGCCAAGGCCACTCCAAAAGGGTTTTGTCCAGCAGTCAGTCGCGATTCAGGCGCAAAGACTCCGCCGCCCGGATTTGTCAGTATGGACACATCGTTGGAGCTGAAGTTCGAGACCACTAGATCAGGTAATCCATTCCCGGTTAGGTCTCCGGCAGTCAGGGCCACCGGATTCTGGCCGACGTCAAAACTTACGGCTGCGGCAAAGGTTCCGTCCCCCTGCCCCAACAACAGGGACACAGAATCAGCGGCCACGTTGGTCACCGCAAGATCCAGTTCTCCGTCTCCATTGAAGTCAGCGGCAACCAAACCTTGGGGGGCCTGGCCTACGTTGAAGGATTGGGAGGAGCCAAAAGAGCCGTTCCCTTGGCCCAAACGCACGGTCACGGTCTCGCCGGTTCGGTTGCTGACCACCAAATCCAGATGGCCATCTCCGTTGAAGTCGGCAAGCTGCAGACCGGCGGGGGCTGCTCCCATGTCCACCGAATTGACGGGACCGAAGGTTCCATCGCCTTGCCCCAAGAGCACAGAAACCGTGGTTCCGAAGCGTTCGGTCACGACCAGATCCGGGATTCCATCACCGTTGAGGTCGCCCGCCTGTACTTGAAACGGCGAGCCACCGGCCTGAAATATCCGGGGGGCCTCCAGAGTTAGAGGGTTGGGGACGATAACCGGTTCGGCAGGCGACAGGATGGGGTCGTCCGGAGTTCTATTGGCCCCTCCGCATCCGAGTGCGAGGCTGAGGGCCAGGGCCAGGGGAGTTTTGAAGAAGATATTCTTGATGGTCATCGGTGAGGCGTTTCCTCGGACTCGACCTGGCTCCTGTCACTCAAGAGTCTCGACCAGAAAAGCGCCGTACCGACCAGCATTCCTACGAGAAAGCCGTAGGGCAAGCCCACCGCCATCAACCCGGTGATGAGGGTGATAGAGGTGTTTTCGGACTCAGACCTGTGTTGAAGGGAGAGGATGGGTAGGGCGATGACGATGAGGGTGACGGCTTCGAGGAAGAGGAGCACACCGAGCATGGGTAGAGGAAACAGCTGCTCGATCACCTCTACTCGATGGCCTAGGATGAGGCCCAAGGTGACCATGAAGGCTCCATAGATGAGCACCGAGCCTCCCGTGCGGGCCCCTAGGGCGACGTGACCAGCCACTCCGCCGGAACCGTGACACACCGGGATCCCTCCCAGCATGGCGCTGATCCCGTTGAATATGGAGTAGGTGAGCCCGATTTTTTTGGGGCTGGGGGCCGTTTTGGGGAAACAGTCTTCCAGGATTTGTCTGGTGGCCAGAACAGAATTCCCTAGGGAGAGGGGCAATTGGGGGAGAGCTAAGAGAAAGAAACCCGCCATAAGATTGGCTAGAGTGGGCCATGTCAGGCCAGTGGGTGGAAGACCTGAGGTCATCACTGCCGATTCCGGCGGACCGAAAGCCAGGCTCCAAAGCAGCCCTAAACCCACGATGGCCAGACCTGTTGGGAGTCGTTGTCCCTGTTTGAGAATCAGGGCTGTTAGAAAGCATAGAGCTGCCAGTAGGTATCCGCTGAAACCCCAGGAGGTGACATAGGTTCCCAAGGCCAGGATGGCCAGTTGGATGCCTAGGCCAAACTGTAGCCCCCGCACCACCGAAGGGGGGACGAGTCTGGCCAGGGCTCCGAGTCCACCCACTAGACTCAGGGTGAGCATCACCAGAGCGATGGACAACCCTGCGCCCCAAAGCACCGAGGCTGGAGGGGAGGTGGTGATCACCAGGGCTGCCACCAACTTTAAGGGCTGTACCGGCACCGGCAGGCGGTAGGCATAGGCGCTGAGGATCTGCAGCACCCCGAAAAGAATGAAGACCCGATGGGCGTCTAGGCCGCAAGCCAAAGTCACTCCCACCAACAGAGGCAAGTCGGTGCCTAGGTCGCCGAAGGCTCCCGACCACTCTCGGCGGTCAAAGCGAAAAGGTGTCATCGAGGGCTAGTGCAACGTCCGTGAAGTTCGTCCCTCCCAACGGTGGGAGGGTGCCTCCGTCGCAAGGATAAGCGAACGCTCAATACCGGGTTGTATTTGAGAGGCTTCGACGCCGCGAGAGAGGATGCACCGCCGTCAGGGGTGGGGATGAGCTTTGCCGAGGTTGACCTAATCGTCTCCGTACAGTTCGGCGAAGGGATGCAAGTCGGCCAGGATCATTTGGAACATCTGCAAATAGGAATGTTCGGTCAAGACCGGGGTGAGAAGCAGCAATAGGGTGAACCCGAATCCGATGATCATCGCCGCAAAGTCCAGCCAATCCCAACTTTTAGGGAACCCTTCCCAGGGCATAGGAAGCGGGGCGGTCACGTGAGTTTCTCCCTCAAACGGCTCAGTCGCTTCGGCCATCTCTTCGGGGTCGCCGCTCTTCTTGCCGGCGGACAGACCTCGGGCGACCTGGGCCACATCGTCCACCGAAAGCAAGATCGCCCGAGCTGCATTCTGCCAGGCGGCGAATCGACTTCCGGCCTGCAGTCCGGCCCGCGCCGCCCCTCCTAGACCGAGAATGCCTAGGACCACATCCATGTAAACCGTGAGGGCAAACGAGAAAATGATCAGAGCAAAATCAAGCTTCACTTCCCAAAGGACCCTCAACCAAAGCTCTTTTGGGTCGTCGGTGAGTTCCTTTTGTCGAGCCCATTCTAGAGCCACGTGGACGGCCACGATCACCAGCAGCCAAAAGAGTCCCAAGACAATGGGCAGAGTGACCGCTAGGAAGATATACGGGACCAGAAAAGACCAGCGGTCGTCGTGGTCTCGAATCCAGTGCCTAAGGCTGTCTAGCTTGTTATGGACTGCGGACGTATCTGACATGGGTATCCAGGGTCCCCTTCCGGATGGAGACTTCAGCTCCTG
The DNA here is from genome assembly GCA_050486105.1 of Vulcanimicrobiota bacterium. GTDB lineage: Bacteria > Vulcanimicrobiota > Xenobia > Xenobiales > JADMJV01 > JAEXNA01. Next base: position 7,318 of record JBJHCR010000067.1, on the reverse strand, counting down.
CGTCGACCTGCCGGAGGACTGTTAAGATTTCATAAAGGCCACGACCTTCACTCCTAGGGTTCGGGAGAAAAGTTTTCGCCTGGGGCCAAAGGCCAGTCTAAAAACCGCTGCTCTGGGCCGGGGGGGGCATAAACTTGAACCACCTTTCCGTCGGAGGTGGCCGTGAAACTGTGGAACTCTCCTGGAGGAATGCTGATGGCGTCGCCGGGAGCGATAGAGTATTCTTGCTCTCCCACGATCATCAGGCCGGTGCCTTCCACCACAAAGAGGCTCTCGGTGGACTCGGGATGGTTGTGCCTGGGAACCACCGCACCCTCTCGAAGAATCAGCACTCCCATTGAGCAGTTTTCGTCAACTTGAAGGACTTGAACCAGGCTCTTGCCATCCGGGGATACTCGCCAGGGAGAACCATCGGAGGGCACCACGACCTCGGCTTGGACGCCCGAAACGACAACGGCCAAAAGCAGTTGTACGAAGAAGAGTCGGATGAGAACTCGCATGAGAGTTCGCTTCTCGGCTCCAATCAACTCACCTGGTTTGCACAAACAAGGCCTGAGGCGTTCAGACGTGAATACCGAACCAAACCATTAAGGAGAAAACTCCATGCCTAAGTATGATCGAAGACAATTTCTCAAGGTAGCCGGAGGGGGACTTTGCCTGACTATGGTTGCGCCCCACTTGAGTGTGGCCCAACCTGTACGAGCCGAGAAGTTTGTACTGCCCGACCTTCCTTATGCTGCCGATGCCTTGGAACCGGTGATCGACTCCAAGACCATGGAGGTCCATCACGGCAAGCACCATCAAGCCTACGTCAACAACCTCAATAAGGCCTTAGAAGGTGTTCCTCTGCCCAGCGGTTCCAGCCTTGAGCGCATCCTGACCCATCTGGACAGTCTGCCAGAAGACATTCGCACCACCGTGCGGCAGAACGGAGGGGGGCACTACAATCACAGCCTGTTCTGGCCCAGCATGAGGCCCCCCGGCAGTGAAGACAAAGCTCCTAAGAACGACCTGGCTGCAGCCATGATCTCGACTTTTGGGAGTCTAGACACTTTCCAAGAGCGCTTTGTGGAAGCTGGACTGGGTGTGTTCGGCTCGGGTTGGGTGTGGTTGGTCTGCGACCCCAGCCAGGGTGCCTTGTCCATCACCACCACCGCGAACCAGGATTGTCCGCTCATGGGTGAGGACAACCTGCAACCTTTGCTGGGCAACGACTGTTGGGAGCACGCCTATTATCTCAGCTATCAGAATCGCCGAGGGGACTACCTGAAAGCCTGGTGGGACTTGGTAGACTGGTCGGTGGTTGAGAAGCGCTTCGAGGTGCTCAGCTGAGCACCGTGGGCTCGCATTCAGCAAACGAAAGTGTTGCTGAAAAATATTTGCCTATAGGGAACATGATTGGTATACTCATGCCATACCCTGGCTCAGGTGCAGGGAGTCTAAGTATCGGGAGGATCCTCCGCCATGTTCGAACGTATCAATCGAAGCTGGGCTCTAACCAAGAGCAGCTTTGCTATCTTGAAACAAGATAAGACCCTGGCCCTATTTCCCATCCTTTCTTCCATCGCTACCGTCCTGGTGGTGATTTCGCTGTTCGTTCCCGTGGCGATGATGAGCGACAAGCTGTCGGGAATGTCAGACGGAGCGGCCAACGTATTGGGCCTTGTGGGGCTGTTCACTTTCTACTTTTGTACCTCCGTGGTGGTGCTCTTTTTTCAAGTTGCCACCTTGCACTGTGTCAGAACCAGGTTTATGGGCCTTCAACCCACTTTGTCCGACGGGATTAAAGCTGCCATGACCCACATGCCGGCCATCATCAGCTGGTCCTTTCTCGGTGGCTTAGTCGGGGTGGTGTTGGCTCAGATCGAGCAGCGTTTCGGATTTGTAGGCACCATTATCCGGCGCATGCTCGGAGGTGCTTGGGCGATCTTAAGTTTCTTCGCCCTACCGATCATGATCTATGAGGACAAGGGTGCCTGGGAGGCCACCAAGCGGTCTAAAGAGATCATCAGCAAAACTTGGGGTGAGGCCTTGAGCGCGCATCTCGGATTCAGTTGGGTGAGCAGCTCTTTAGCCTTCCTTGGAATCTTCGGATTCTTCCTCTCGATTCCCCTCGCAGCGTCTGCTGGCAATAATGGCGGCATGGTCCTGGCTATTGCCGGGGTTGTGACTTTGCTTTACCTCATAGCCCTGACCGTGATTTTCTCAACTCTAACCCAGATTTTCCGCGGAGCCCTCTACCACTACGCCACCACCAATGAGGTGCCGGCCTTCTACAGCGAAGAACTCATCAACGGCGCCTTCTCTCCGGTTAAGTAGCTTCTGAAGAGGTAGATTCCAACAGTTCGGCGGGGGCGTGCTCTGCAGTGAGCGCGCTCTCGTCGGCTTTGTTTTCCAAGTCCCACCTTAGGAGCGCCAGTTCTTCGGTGAGGCGGGAGATCTCTCGATCTTTGATGTCTGAGAGTTGGAACAGGCGATAGACCAAGACGCTGAGCAAGGCCAGAGCGGTGTATAGTACCGCATCCGTGCCTCGAGTCACGCCTAAGAACTTGGCCAAGCGCTCGGACAGAGCTGGAACCAGCACGAAAACCAGACCGAGCGACCAGATGGCGACCCAAAACCCTCCTCTGCTAGAAGAGATATCGCCACGATATATTTGCCCAAACAGTTTGACGATCAGGGCTCCGAAGACCAGGACAAACAGAATTTGTAGCACCAACGGCGAGGTCATTTCATTCGAGCCTTTCCGATTCTCACCAGAGTTTGTACCGATTGCTCTAGGCTTTGGCCTTTGGCCATAGAGTAGGGTGTATAGCGGGTGGTCACAGGCACTTCCAAGATGCGCAAACCTGCCAACTTCGCCGAGCCGAGGGTCGCCGAGCAGAATTCGTAACCGCAGGCTTCAAAGGCGATCTGAGAAGCGGCCTTCGCCGACCAGGCCCGAAATCCCGATTGGCTATCCTGCACTTGTACTCCAAAAAGTATTCTGGTCCATAGGTTGGCCAGGCTATTTCCCACCCGCCGAGAGACCGGCATGGAGTTGCGCTGGAGAGTGCGGCACCCCAACACCAGATCAGAACGATCTTCCTTGAGGGGGGCCAACAGTTTGGGAATCTCGGCGGGATCATGCTGTCCGTCGCCATCCAGAGTCACCAGATAATGACCTCTGAGTTTCAGGGCGACTCGGATTCCCGTGGCCGTAGCCCGACCTGCTCCTCGAGATAGAGTATGCCGAACAACTTGGGCTCCGGCAATCCGAGCGACCATTGCTGTTTGGTCATGGCTCCCATCGTCAACGACCACCACCTGATCAACATGGAGCAGAGCCTGGGTGATCACCTCTGAAATCACCGAAGCCTCATTTCTGGCCGGAATGATCGCTATGGCACGTTCGCTCATGCTGGCTCTAGTTCTCCCAGGAACTTTGGGAACCCCTGTTTCTTGGAGATCCTTTGGCTGAACCTTCAGAAGCGAGCGTTGATGTTGAAAAGAAATCGCCGTCCGGTGACGAATCTCGAACCGGAAAACTCGCTATAGAGATTGACCAAAGAACGGTCGTTGAACAGATTGAAGACCTGCAGACCCGCGCCCAGGGTACCTCCATCCTTGTCCGGTGGGCGATAGGCTAGGTTCACATTGGTGATGAAGCGCCCGACCCGCTCTCCGGTGTACCCATAAGGGGAGATGCCGATGCTGTTGTACAGTGGGAGCCCTTCCTGAGGGAAACCGCTGGCGTAAAGTACGTCGGTGGCCGCTGAAAGTCCGTTTTCCCAACTGTAGGACAGACCGGCTTTAGCCTGGACGCGCTGGTCGTGGTCATTGAACTCCGGAGGTGGGCCGGAGAAAAGGCTGGCCTCGGTAGGTCGGGCCTCGCTGAGGGTCAGAGCCAGGAAACCGTTCCATCCCGTTTTGTTGGTGGTATTCAAACTCGCTTCGATGCCCTTATAGTGGGCCCGAGCAAAATTTATGGGCGCGAAGACCGGGATGTTGCTGTTGGGGATCAAAAGCGCGATGTCGACTTGATCCTGAAAATCTTTATAGACAAAGGCTAGGCGCCCCATGGCGTTAGGGGCAAACTGATTCTCGTAGGCTAGTTCATAGAGATGAGTGCGCTGGGGTAGTACCTCGGTTTGCCCGGAAACGTCGATTTCGATGGGTGGCGGTTGGAAGAGTCGATTATACGATAGACGGAAGGCCTGCTCGTCGGTGGGGGCATAGGTTAGATTGAATCTCGGCGAGAGCTGGGACGTGCGAACTCCAAGTCCGTTGTCGAAGGTTTCGCCTCTCAGGCCGGTGTTGAGCACGAAGTGGTCTCCCAGGGGGATGGTATGGTCGACATAGACGCCGGTGGTCAGGGCATTCCTCTGAATGGAGGACAGGAAGGCGATAGAGTTCCCTTGGAGCCCCAGGGGGTCGGGGAGACCGCCTCCACCTCCAGGGTCGGTGATGGCGATCTGTTGAGAAGAGTCGATGAAGTTAGCGGTCGCTCCAGCTTTAAGGACTTGGTTGTTGTCAAAGCGATGGGTCCAATCAAGGCTCGGCTGCACTTGGAAGATCTTCAGACTGGCCGTCGGCAAATAAGGGCTGCCCGGATTTTCGGGGTCGAAAGGGAAGCCATCGTCGTGGAGGTCTTCTTCAAGGTCTTCGGGGACCACGAAGAATGGAGTGAAGACCCCATTGTTGTTGATACGCTGGACGTTTCGTTGCAAGGCCAGACCGAAGAGCAGTCGATCCTTTTCGGAGAGGTCATGTTCCCAGCTCAGGACTCCCAGCAGATTGCTGTCTTGCTGTTGCTGCCGGACACCGGCAGCAAAGTTGTTGGGCGTTTGGGGGACGCCGAAATCGGCGTCCTGATAGGAGAAGGTCAAACCGTATTTATTTCGCTCGGTTTTGTTGTTGAATCTGAGAATCACCGAGTTCAAAACCCCTGAGTTGTTGAGATCTTGCACCCGGGGATCCGGGGCTTCTAGGTAGAGATCGCTGGTTTGACGCCGGGCTCCAAGGAAATAGCTGAATCCCTCTTCGGTCTCCGACGATCCCCCGGCCTTGAGGACCAACTCGGTTTGTCCAAAGTCTCCAACTTTTCCCTCCAATTCGGCGAAGGGGGCCCGCCCTTCGCCTGGGGTCGTAGCCTCGATGATGGCCCCGGTTTGGCCGCCTTTGGAGGCGTCGTACATGCCGGTTGAGATCTCGGCGGCTTCAATGAAGGTCGGGTCTAGGGCTTGGGTGATGGACGAGGCCGTTGCCTGGGGCAAGGCCACACCGTCAAGATTGAGCGATATAGCGCGATGTTCCCCTCGCATATGCACTTGACCCAGACTGTTGGTTGCCGTTCCGGGAACCGTGGCCAGAACTGCTGACAGGGAGCCTTGCTCGGTGAGTTCTCGACGAAGGAATTCCTCGCTCCTGCGAGTGGTGGCTCCACTGTTGGGGTCGGTGGCGTTGATCAGCAGGCGGTCATCTTGAATGACGATCTCGTCGGGAGAATCCTGGTGAGACAAGAAAGCTTCGAACTCTTGGGCTTCTCCGGCTACCAAGACCAGGAGGGCCCGGTCCTGCCCTTGCTCGGGAGAGACCACCTTCACGAAGACTTCTCCAGGAGGGAGCCCCAGCAATTCGAGCCGACCTTTGGAGTCTGTTTTGCCCTCGGCAAAAATTTCGGTTCCATCACGGTTGCTCACCACCACTGAAGCCGAAGGCACGGCCATATTGGTGTCTTCTGCAACGACCGTGATGGACAGACTGCTCGTCGCTGGCTGGGCTGCTGTCCTGAATGGGGAAAATCCCAGAAAAATGAGGACAAAGAGAAGAAATAAGGTTAGGTTACCTGTCGGTACTTTCACAGTCGGACCTCCGGATTTCTCCGCGACATTTGACACGCCGAGGATTCAATGGGGTCCATATACCAACCCTGAGACAGGTTTAACCATGGCTAAAAAAATAGATTCCAGGGCAAAAAAAACGGGCTAGAGTGGAAACACTGCAGGGTTTAGCTTAGGACAGGCAGCAGGGTTTGAGCTTGAAATTGACCCCGTGGGCGTAGATCAGTCCCACGCTTGAAAGCAGGGTCAGGGCCGCTCCTAAGGAGTGGCCTTCGAAAAAGAAGCCCAGCCACAGCCCTGCCAGAGCGACCGAGCCGATCTGCAGTGGGAGGGAACTGTGGTGGCGCCTGAGGCCTTGCCCGAAAGCATAGATGGCGGTGGGAGTGGCCAGCACCAAAATGATGGCGTGCACCAAATCCGTTCCGTGTTGGTGGCCGTGATGATGAAAGAGTCCAGGGAGAATCAGAACAGCGACCGGCAACAGCAGGCAATGAAGAAGGCAAAGAGCCGACATGCCGATGCCGAAGAGGTCAACGTGCCGAGTCAAGAAATCTTTGAGCAAGGACTCTTTCATTGGCCTATTGATAATCTATTATCGAGAAGATGTCAAGGGACAAGCGGTGGTTCTCATGAGTGGTCGTCGTGATGATCGTGGTCGTCATGATCGTCGTCGTCGTCGTGGTGATCGTGATCGTGATCGTGATCGTGATCGTGGGGGTGGTCGTCGGTGCCTACGGGCCAAGCGATAGGTGTTTGGCTGTAGGTCTTGTCTCGAACATCGATGGACTCCAAGACTCCTTCGAAGCTCTCTTGCCCCTTGAGTTCTTCCACCAGGGCCGAGAAACGAGAGGTGTCCTCTTCGGTTTCTCCGGTGAGCGGATCAGCCACGGGTTTAAAGGGGACGTCCTTCTCTATAGGAGAGGTGAATCGAACTCGGACTTCCTGTTCTCCTGAAATGCGATACCCGGGTTTGGCCGTGCCATCGAGAATATAGAGGATGACTTCTCCAGTCTCCGGGTTCAGCACAACTTCCAGGTGGGCGTCTTCGTCCATAAAGCTGTTCAGAGCGCCGCCGTGGGGGGCCACATGGTCGTGGTGATCGTCATCACCGTGGGCAGCTTGAGGCTGTTCGGCTAATCCTTGATCTTGAGTAGGGGTTTGGCCGCTTCCGGGGGGCGACTGGGTGCAACCCGAGCAAAACAGCAATAAAAATAGCGCCAAGATTGCCAGGGTGGTTGAGTGTGCGGGTCTCGATATGGTCATGTTTCGTATCCTCCTTCGGGATCCAGTTGTTGGGTCAAGTCCTTGCGATAAACTCGCCAACCGGGCACCGCCCCGGCTAGAGCGCCGAGAGTCACCGCCGCTAGGAGCAGCCAAGGGGCCTCTGTTGGCAGGCTGAAAATGTCTAGACTCACTCCGGTGGCGCTCCGAACCCATTGAGCCGCCGCCGCCGAAAAACCCAGGGTGAGGGGTACGCTCAGGAGGGCTCCTAGACC
>JBJHCR010000066.1:8996-23010 GCA_050486105.1 Vulcanimicrobiota bacterium | reverse complement strand
GTTGAACTCTCGTCAACTCGATGAGTTGACTAGAGTCGTTGTCCAACGTGCCGTGGTGGGAGATAACAAGCTCACTCACAACGCCGATCTGGTGGGTCAACACGCTAGCGATATAGCCAAAACCATCGGTCTCGATTTGCCGAGAGAAACCCGGTTGCTGATCGCCGAAACCGATTTTGATCATCCCTTGGTTCAAAAAGAACAGATGATGCCGGTGCTGCCTTTGGTGCGTTGTCGCTCCGTCGACGAAGCCATCGAGAGAGCTTTGAAGGCCGAAGGAGAGCGCTATCACACCGCCGTCATGCATTCCCGGGATATCGACAGCCTGTCGAGAATGGCCCACGCATGCAACGCCAACATTTTTGTCAAGAACGGTCCGAACTTTGCTGGACTGGGTTTTGGTGGTGAGGGGCACACGACCATGACGATTGCCGGGACCACCGGTGAAGGTATCACTTCGGCTCGGACCTTTACCAGGGAGCGACGTTGCGCTCTCATCGACCACTTCAGGATTTTGTAAGAGGAGATTGGTGTGAAAGTCTTGATCGGCTCCGACCACGGAGGTTACGAATTAAAACAGGAACTCTTGGCCTGGTTTCAGGAGACGGGGGTCGCCTTTCTCGACTACGGCACCCACAGCAACGAACCCGTGGATTATCCGGATTTCGCTCTGCTTGTGGCCCAAGGAGTGGCTTCGGCGCCCGATGAGTATGTGGGGATTGTCATCGACGGCGCTGGTTGTGGCAGCGCGATAACGGCCAACAAAATTCCCGGTGTTCGGGCGGCCGCTTGTTACTGCACCTTCACTGCAAAGAACTCCCGGCAGCATAATGCTGCCAATGTGTTGAGTCTGGGCTCCAAGGCAGTTGGAGCGGAGAACGCTAAAGAGATCGTAGCGGCTTTTTTGGGGTCAGAATTTGAGGGCGGTCGACATGCTCGACGGATCGAGAAGATCACCTCGATTGAGCACCGATTTTTCAAGGATGCGCCTTAATGTTTCTTGGATTGGTCCGCGGTTCCGTGGTTGCGACTCACAGTCTCGCAGAGTTGCATGGAGCGGTGTATCGCGTGGTCCAACCGGTGGATGAAGGCCGACAACAGACGGGACCTATGTTGGTGGCGGTAGACAATATCGGCAGCCGGAGTGGAGACTTGGTCTACTTGGTCAAGGGTAAAGAAGCGATCATCCCCTGGAAGAAAACGGACATGGCTCCTTTTGACGCCGCCATCGTCGGCTTGGTCGACGGAATGGAGCTTCGTTGATATTCTCTCGAGTGATAGGGACTATCTGGGCCACTGAGAGGGTGGAGTCGGTGAAGCAGGCCTCCCTCAAATTGGTGGCTCCTTGCCACCCCACTTCGGGAGAGCGCCTCGGTCCGCCGGTGCTTGCGGTGGACTTGGTGGGCTGTCGAACAGACGATAGGGTTCTGGTGGTCTACGAGGGGAGTTCCACCAGGTTTGCTCTTGAAGATAACGATACACCCTGTGAGGCCATAGTGGTCGGAATCGTGGATGAGGTGGACACCAAACTTGGAGAGAACGGAAAGCGATAGTATGGATATTGAAGAGTTAGTGGGTCGAATCACTCGAGAAGTCCTCAAAGAGGTCGCGCAGGTGCAGCAGGCTTCACCTGTGGGAGGGAATTCCTCTGGAGAAGTCGGGCCCAGTAAGACCCGTGACGGAAAAGTTTGTCTACTGCGAACCACCGGGGAATGTGCCGGGGTGGGTTGTTGTGCAGAGTTGGTGCCCGGATCCGTTCGAGCCATAATGACCAACGGAGCCGACCGAGTGGGAAACCGGTTGGGAGGAGTGGTCAGTGGGGCTGATATCGCGCCCCGGATCGACCACACCCTGCTGGCTCCCACGGCGACCTCCGACGAGGTTCGCGAACTGTGTCGTGAAGCTCGAGAGAACGGGTTCGCTTCGGTGTGCGTCAATCCCAGCCATGTAAGCCTGGCTGCCGATTTGCTGAGGGGGTCTTCGGTCAAAGTCTGTACTGTCGTGGGATTTCCGTTGGGAGCGACCACCACCTTTACTAAGGTTTCCGAGACTAAGGAGGCCGTGGCCAACGGGGCGGATGAAATCGACATGGTGATCAATATCGGAGCTCTCAAGAGTGGTCAGGACCAGTTGGTAGAAGAGGATATGCGTGAGGTTGTGCGCGCTGCCAGCGGGCGACTCACCAAGGCCATATTTGAGACGGCTTTGCTGACGGATGATGAGGTCATACGGTCTTGCCATATGGCCAAACGAGCTGGCTTGGATTATGTCAAGACTTCAACGGGCTTTGGTCCTGGTGGGGCAACCGTTCATCACGTGGCTCTCATGCGCAAGACGGTGGGTCGATCGATGGGAGTCAAAGCTTCCGGAGGTGTTCGAGATCTCGATTCCGCTCGGGAGATGGTGGAGGCCGGCGCCACCAGGATTGGGGCCAGCGCCTCGGTCAAGATCGTTCGCGGGGAGCAAGGATCGGGAAGCTACTGAGTCGAGAGCGCGAGGAAGATTTCTTGCTCTTGGCGACCCGGCAGCTCGGGGAGAGCGACCTGATCGCGATTGGATTTGGGCCAAAGACAGGAAAGTTCTCTGCCGTTGTTCGTAGGGGCAAAGGGGGGCAGCGCGGGTCGATCGGCTTGTTCGACCCGCCTACTGAGGTGGTTGCTCGATTTTGCAGACGAGAAGCTCTCGAAAATCTTACGCAACCAGTCCTCAGAAGGTCTTTCCCAGGCCTCAAGTCTTCGCTCAAACACCTCCTAGCGGCGGGTTTTTTTGCTCGTCTCTGGTTGGCGGCTTGGCCCGAGCGAGACCCTTGCGCCTCCCATTATCAGGATATGCAATCTCTGTTAGGCGCTTTGAACGATGGCTTGGACCCGGTAGGAGTGGGCTTGCTCGGACAGCACCTCCTTCTCGAGCGTTTAGGGTTAGGACTCTCGTTCCAGGCCTGTCTTGATTGTGGGGGTGAAGGGCTGTCTCGGTTTTTTTTCGAGGATGGAGGCCTGCGCTGCGCTCAGTGTGCGGGAGGCCAGGGCCTGCCCGTCGGCGAGGCCACCTTGAGGCTGTTGAGAGAGGTCGACTTTCAGGTTCGCCAGCAGCGCTGGGACTTTCGACCTGTACGAGACCGCTCGGTGGCCGAAGTTGGGCTGGTATATCGAGAACAATTTCGATTTCATTTGGAAGTGCCGGAGTCTCTGTTTCGTCCTCTCTATCGGAGGAAGACTTCGTGACTGTTTTGGGTCTCGACTTTGGAAAGAAAAGGGTGGGTGTGGCCCTATCCGATCCGGCGGGCAAGCTTGCCCTTGGTCTTGAAGTGGTCGATGGTCGAGATAGATTTCGACTTTTGAATCGCCTTCAGGGCATCGTTTCCGAGCGAGGTGTGAGGCTCATTGTTCTCGGCTTGCCCTTGAGTATGTCCGGGGAGTGCGGACCTCAAGCCAAGAGGGTTGAAGATTTTCGTGAACGTTTACAAACTCGCCTAGGTCCTGGAATCGGAGTGGAGCTATGGGATGAAAGGCTCACTTCACGTCAGGTAGATCAGGTCAGACCTGATGGTCATAAAAGGGTTCCCGAGGGGACCCGAGACCTCATGGCTGCGGTTCTCATACTCCAAAGTTATCTAGACAGGAACCAACTGGGTCAAACCGAAGGCGGGCTTCGGTGAGAGCCTTACTATTCGCATTGAGAGCAATAATCGTTCTCGGTCTCGTTTCCCTTTTCGCTCTGGGTTGGTTTGTCAAGGAGTTGGGGGCGGCGGCTTCCGTAGACGGTGAGCCTGAGGTCTTTCAGGTTCGTTCAGGAGAGAGTGGACGGGAGGTGGCTCGATCCCTGGAGGAGCGTGGCCTGATTACCAGTTCTCTCGCTTTTCGGCTTCTTCTTACCTTTCAAGAACGTCGGCAGGGCACGGCTTTGAGGGCGGGTTTCTTCTCAGTGGACCCCACGAACGACGTGCGAGGTGTACTCAGAGACTTGGTTGATGGTGAAGTCTTGACCCGGAGAGCGACCATCCCCGAGGGCTTCACTCTAGAGCAAACGGCCCGCTCTCTAGAGCAGCAAGAGGTTGTTCCTGCCGCAGAATTTTGGTCGGCTCTAGAGTCTCCGGACCTCAATTTGGGCTGGGAGTTCCCTAGGGATCTCGAAGGCTATCTTTTTCCTAGTACCTACGATTTCCCTTGGGATTGCGACGGCCGTGAGGCAATCGGTATGATGACCGAGCAGTTTCGAGAGGTTTTTGAGCCCATGTGGCAGCAGCACAAAGATGGAGCTCCGTTGAGTGTCAAAGACACAGTGATTTTGGCCTCGTTGGTGGAGCGCGAGGCCCAGGTGGCCTCTGAGCGCCCTTTGATAGCTGGGGTGTACATCAATAGGCTCAAGATCGGGATGAAGCTCGAATGTGACGCCACTGTTCAGTATGCGCTCGGTGAACAAAAGGATGTCCTTCTCTATCGCGATCTCGAGATAGCATCGCCCTACAACACTTATCGCTATCACGGCTTGCCCCCTGGGCCTATCTGCTCTCCTGGAGCTGCGAGTCTCGAAGCAGCGCTCAATCCTAAAACCAGCCAATATCTTTTCTATGTGCGCAACGATGTCAAAGACGACGGCAGTCATGTGTTTGGGAAAGATTACGCCGAGCATCAGGCAAACATTGCAAAATACCAGAAGTGAGGGCCTCGACTTGATGAGCAGTCGAGAACCTGTCGGCCGTGATGATTGATAGGAGAAGGATCTGTGGGTAGGTGTTTTGTGGTTGGAGTTGCCGGAGGTTCCGGCTCCGGTAAAACTACGGTAGCGCGCAAATTGGTCGAGGGATTTAAGGATCAGCCGGTGAGATTGATTCCTCAGGATGCCTACTATAAAGACCTAAGCCAGCTTCCCTTTGAGGAGCGCACTCAAGTCAACTATGATCACCCGTTAGCTTTTGATAACGACCTCTTGGCTCGACATCTCGACCAACTGTTGGCAGGTAAAGCCGTTGAGCAACCGATCTACAATTACGCGACCCATTCTAGGGCCGAGCACACCCTACGGATCGAGCCGGCACCTATTATTCTGGTGGAAGGGATCATGGTTCTCGAAGATCGCAAACTGAGAGAGCGGATGGATGTGAAGGTCTATGTGGACACCGACCCTGACGAACGGTTCATTCGAAGATTGCAAAGAGACCTCATCGAGCGCGGTCGCTCCATTGATTCCATAATCGAACAGTATTTGTCCTCGGTTCGGCCCATGCACTTGCAGTTCGTGGAGCCGGCGAAGAGGTATGCTGACGTGATCGTCCCTCAGGGTGGGGCAAATCATGTCGCGATAGATCTTCTGGCGTCGAAGATTCGCGCTATACTAGATGATCGCTAGAAATCGGAGCGATTCAGGGAGAAAGTGAGCACGTTCATACTATTTTTGTTTCATGTTGGTCTAAACTCTAAGTCTAACAGAGGAAAACGATCCGGCCTATGGAAAACTAGAAAAGAGCGGCGTGGAAGCAGCAGGCGAGGTGAATAGATACCTTGAGCCTGAACTCTGGTGCCAGATCTAAAGAAGAATTGGGAGTTGCGGAATGCTAACAAGCTCTAGAGAAGAGTTAGGCAGTCTTCTTGTTGAGGAAGGTTTCATCACCCCCAGGCAGTTAGACAAAGCTATGTCTAAGGCCGAAAGTTCGGGTGATAACCTTCAGAAGGTGCTCATTTCCATGGGCTTCGTCACCGAGAAAGATGTTGTAGAAACTCTTGGGGCGAAGATGGGGGTTGACTTTGTCGATTTGGATAGTATGCAACTCGACCCGGACTTGGCTCGCCTGATTCCGGAAGACCTCGCGCGACGCTATAAGGTGGTTCCCATCGCTCAAGATGACGCCAACCGCCTGACGCTCGCCATGATGGACCCTCGGGACGTGATAGCCACAGACGATATCAGTCTGATAACGGGTTTCAATATTCATCCGGTGATCGCTACCGAGGAGGCCATCCTGAAGTCGATCAATCAACAGTACGGAGTCACGGACCTGGTAGAGGTTGAAGAGACGGTCAAGGATATCTCGGCCCAAGACTTCGGCAATATGGACTTCGAAGACGATATGGATGAAGAGATCGCCTTGGATAAGCTCAAAGAGATGGTCGATGAGGCCCCCATTGTCAGGGTTGTCAACTTGATTATCTCTCAGGCTATCAACGATAAGGCTTCGGATATTCACATCGAGCCGGAAGCTAAGTCTGTTCGCGTTCGGTATCGAGTAGACGGAGTTCTGCACGATGTGATGAGTCCGCCAAAGCACATTCAGGCGCCCATGGTCAGTCGTATCAAGATTATGGCCAATATGGATATCGCTGAGCGGCGAGTTCCCCAGGACGGAAAGATCCACTTGACTCACGACGGTCGTGAATTTGACCTTCGTGTCTCCACCATTCCTACGGTGCACGGTGAGAAGACCGTCATGCGTATTCTGGACAAGAGTTCGGTTATGCTCGGCCTCAATAAGCTTGGGTTTGCTCAGGATAATCTTGAACTTTGGGAGGGCATCGTCGATAAGCCGTACGGGATGCTCCTGGTGACGGGTCCACCGGGATCTGGTAAGTCCACGACCCTGTACTCCTGCCTGAACAAGCTCAATGCCGGTGACAAGAACATCATCACCGTAGAGGACCCGGTAGAGTACCAAATTCAGGGTATCAACCAGGTGCAGACCAACAATAAAGCCGGTTTGACTTTTGCGGCGGCTTTGAAATCCTTCCTGCGACAGGACCCCGATATTATCATGGTCGGTGAGATTCGTGATGGTGAGACGGCCAAGATCGCTGTAGAGGCTGCCCTGACCGGTCACTTAGTGCTCTCGACCCTGCACACTAACGACTCGACAGGCGCCATCTCTCGACTGGTGGAGATGGACGTAGAGCCCTTCTTGGTCTCCTCTGCGCTTATTGGAGTGTTAGCTCAGCGACTTGCCCGCTGTATCTGTCCGAACTGTAAAGAGAGCTATACTCCTCCGGTTGAAGCTGTGAGGAAGTTTGGTATGGCCATGTTTGGAGATAGTGATATTCAGTTCTACCGAGGTCGAGGATGTGACCACTGTAAGATGACCGGCTATCGCGGTCGAAGTGGAATTCACGAAGTCTTTCAGCCCTCAGATCGAACCAGGCAGTTGATTCTGAATCGTGCCTCCGCGACGGAGATTCGTCAAGCAGCCGTGGAAGAGGGCATGAAGACTATGCAAGACGATGGTCTCCGGAAAACCTTGAGTGGCGTGACCACCATGGAAGAGTGTCTCCGTGTCGTCTACGTGGAGGGTGGCGAGTAGTCGTTGAGAAATGACCCTCGTAAAGCAGCGTCTGGGGGTAGGCGTCGAGAAGGGTTCGGCTCACCAGGGATTCGCTCGGCAGGAGAAAGAGGAAAAACAACATGGCATTAGCGCAATCACTCCGATTCACGATGGACGATCTTCTTCGGCTTGTCGTGGAGAAAGGTGCATCTGACCTCCATCTTACAGTGGGACTTCCCCCTGTTTTTCGAATAAATGGCAAGTTGGTGCCCACCGAGTATGCAAGAATGTCCCCTGAGGAGACAAAGCGGCTGGTCTACTCGATTCTCAATGACAAGCAAAAAGAGAAGTTTGAAAAGACCTGGGAACTCGATTGCTCACACGGGGTCCGAGGATTCGGACGTTTTCGAGTCAATGTTTATCGCCAACGTGGAGCTGTAGGGGCTTGTCTTCGAGCGATCTCGAACAGGGTGATGCAGCGTGAAGAGTTGCTACTCCCTCCGATCATTGAAACCGTTATTCATCGGCAGCATGGGCTGATTTTGGTGACTGGAGCAACCGGTGCCGGGAAGTCGACGAGCTTGGCCTGCATGCTGGATATCATCAATCGCGAGAAGAAGTTTCATATCATTACCATCGAGGATCCCATTGAGTATATGCATCCTCATAAGATGTCGATGATCAATCAGCGCGAAGTTGGGCAGGATACCCAAAGCTGGGGCAACGCTTTGCGGGCGACTTTGCGAGAGGACCCCGATGTTATTCTGGTCGGTGAGATGCGTGACCAGGACACCATTCAAGGGACCCTGACAGCTGCCGAGACGGGGCACTTGGTGTTTTCGACCCTCCACACTTCGGATGCGGCGCAAACCGTAGACCGCATTGTTGATGTCTTCCCTCCCCATCACCAGCATCAGATTCGGGTCCAACTTTCCAGCGTTCTTGAAGCGGTCTTTTCTCAGCAGTTGGTGACTCGAGCGAGGGAAGATGGTCGAGTTCCGGCGGTCGAGGTTCTGATCTGTACCCCTGCCATGCGGAATCTGATTCGTGAAGGAAAGACGCATCAGATTTATAATGCGATCCAAACGGGTGGAAGCGTAGGGATGCAGACGATGGAGCAATCTCTCTTTGAATTGGTCAAAAAGCGTTTGATTACGCCTGAGGAGGCCATGGACTGTACCATGCATCCTGAGGATCTCAAGAGGATGTTGGATTCTCAGCGGAAATAAACAGATGCTGATTCCTCGAAGGAATGGTTGATGTCGTTTCGAATACAGATCGATGGCAGAGGTTCACGAATTGCCTCTGCCTCGAGGAAGGAGAACGGTTATGAGTATGATTTGGTGGCTTATTCCGCTGGCGATTCTCGTCACTGGACATTTGACTCAGGTTTGATTGTTGTCGTGAGATCTTTTAGAGTAGTTACACTTAGGGAGGTTGGCCCGGATGCCATTGTTTTTGTATGAGGCTAGGGACTCCACCGGTCAGTTAGTCAAGGACTCGGTCGACGCGCCGAATCGAAAAGCTGCCCAGATGCGTTTGCAAGAGCAGCGCATGACCATCATTTCTCTCAAGGAGAAAGCTGGGGGAGGAGGCGCCGGAGATATTGGAGCCTTCCTCGATCGGTTTAAGAGGGTTAATGAGCAGGCTTTGACCGTTTTTAGTCGTCAGTTTGCGACCATGATTAATGCTGGTCTGGCGATGGTTCGCTGTCTTGATATCTTGTCCGAGCAGACAGAGGACAAGAAGCTCCAGTCCACGCTCGATCAGGTTCGTCGAGACGTGGAGGCCGGGCAAACGCTTTCGGCAGCGCTCGCGCGTCATCCCCAGGTGTTCTCAACCCTCTATATCAGTATGGTCAAGGCTGGTGAGATGGGTGGTGTGCTCGATGAGGTTCTCGAGCGACTTGCCGGCTTTATGGAAAAAGACTTCTCCTTGAAGAAGAAGGTCAAGTCGGCGTTGACTTACCCGGTCGTCATCTTGGTGATGGCGCTCGGGATTGTGTTTTTTCTGGTGACGTACATTCTGCCGACCTTCGTTGAGTTGTTCAAAGGCATGAACTTGGTTCTTCCTCTGCCTACGAAGATCCTAATTATGGTCACCGAGGGTGCTCGAAATCCGCTTATTGTTATCCCATGTCTGGGCCTTTTGGTTGTCGGCGGTATACTGTTGGGTCGCTACATTCAGACCCCGACCGGAAAGAAGCAATACGACCTGCTCAAGTTGAATATCCCTGTCTTTGGATTGTTGAGCAAGAAGGTCGCCATCTCTCGGTTCTGTCGCACCTTGGGCACATTGTTGTCCTCTGGTGTTCCAATCATGCAGGCACTGGAGATCGTCGGTAAGGCTTCAGGTAACGAAATTATCGCCATGACCGTAACTAAGGTTCGCGAGAGTATCAGGGAAGGTGAATCTATCGCTGCTCCTCTAGGGGCGAGTGGACTCTTCCCTCCCATGGTAACTCAAATGGTAGCGGTCGGAGAAGAGACCGGTAACTTGGACGCCATGCTGTCTAAGATTGCAGATTTTTATGATACCGAAGTAGAGTATATGTTGGCTTCGCTGACCTCGATGCTCGAGCCGATCATGATTGTTGGCATGGGTGGTATCGTCGGGTTCATCGTGATCTCGGTGTTCTTGCCTCTGTACCAACTTATCGGGAACCTGGGGTAGAGTCCAGGCTGCCACGGTTGGGTCCTTCGAATGTCTGAAAGGCCTTCGGACTTGATTAGCAATGCTCAAAAATAGGGGAACGGCTCGCCGTTCCCCTATTGCTGTCTCAGACATGGAATCCGAAATTGATGATGAAGCCGAAAGTTTCCGGCGTTTGAGGGAGACGGGGGATCTTCGCATGAGAGATGCCCTGTTTGCTAAGTATTCTGGAGTAGTTGAGGCCGTTCTCAGGGGTCATTTGCAAAAAGGTTCAGACATTGAAGATTTAAGACAGGTAGGGTACTTGGGGCTGATAACGGCCTTGGAAAGGTTCGACCC
This sequence comes from Vulcanimicrobiota bacterium, assembly GCA_050486105.1. Classification (GTDB taxonomy): domain Bacteria; phylum Vulcanimicrobiota; class Xenobia; order Xenobiales; family JADMJV01; genus JAEXNA01. The sequence goes on along the minus strand of JBJHCR010000066.1, from coordinate 12,776 downwards.
GGAACGGGGGGTTCGGTTCTCGACCTACGCTACACATCGGGTGGAAGGTGCTATTCGGCATTATCTCCGCGACAAGACCGAGCTGGTGAGACGGCCTCGATGGATGCGAAAGCTGTCCAGTCAGATTGCAGCTTATCTTGAGGACTTTCAGCAAGCGCATCGCCGCCTCCCTACACTCACCGAGATTTCGGAAGCTCTGAATATATCTCCCGAGGGAGTTGTGGCTATTCTGAGTAGCCGGAAGCCGATATCGCTCGACGATGATGAGGGGTATAAGGGGTTGCCCTCGGACCCTTCCCTTATTCGTAGCCTCCGACACGAAAGTTTTCAGTTGCCTATCGAGGATCGGATTGCCATAAGTCAGGCTTTCGAGAAACTCTTGGAGGTGGAGCAAAAGATAGTCTATCTTTTTTTTGTGAAGGATCTGACTCAAAGACAGATCGCGAGTCGTCTCGAACTCTCTCCGCGTAAGGTGTCTCGGCTGATGAGCACTGCTCTTCAGGGATTGAAGAGGGGTTTATTGGGGGAGCCCTCCCAGGAGAACAGACCCTGATGAAATGGATATGTTGCAGGAATTTTAAAAAAAAGTTAAAAATTTGTGTCCGATTCGGGGGATTAGGGGTATAATACAAAACGCAGCGGTACATGCTGCAAATCGAAAGGAGGAAGCAATCTATATGCTTTCAAAAATGAGACGGAGAAGCGGCGGTTTTACCCTCATCGAGCTGATGATCGTTATCGCAATCATCGCAATCTTAGCTGCAATTCTCGTGCCCAACTTTATTAGAGCTCGAGCACAGGGACAGCTGACCGCTTGTAAGTCAAATCTCAAGAACATCGGTACTGCTTTGGAGATGTATTCCACTGACTGGTCCGGTAAGTATCCTGACGGTGATGTGGGCGATCTCACTCCCAACTACCTGAAAACCATCCCCACTTGTCCGGCAGCTGGTTCGGACACCTATAGCGATGCTTACGAGAGCGGTGATGTGCAGTATAACGAAGACACCTACCAAGACTACTACTACATCGCCTGTGGTACTGGTAACCACGAAGCTGTTTCTGTAACCGGCGACTTTCCCGCCTACGACGGACTCCGAGGTCTGTACGAAAGAGATCCGGGCTAAAAAGTCCGCCCGATTTCCCGAAGCAAAAGAACGAGAAGCCCTCCAAGGCCTCTCGTTCTTTTTTTTTACCAACTGCAGCCGGTGATTCCGGCCTTGTGGTCCTTTCCAGTAACTCCCGGCTGGAAGAAGCAGTCGCCACTTGTATCCACAGGAGAGGCTGTTCGAAGGGCACCCGGCTAAGCGGGGAGATGTCGCCGGCCAGCCAGTGGGGTCTAAAGGATGCCATAGAGCGATTACGGCGCGTATCTCAAGAGAACCTGATTTGGCCGTGCGGCGGGAACGGGACAGTTTGGGGTCAGGCGGGTTGCTAGAATGTTTGTGGCGACCTGAAGTCCCTCTTGGGTGCTGATGCTTGCGCCTGCATGCACATTTGGCCCCGATATTCGCTGCCTCCTAGGCAGGCTTCGAGCTGTTATGACTGCTCGGAACTCCACATGGTGAGAAACTCGTGAAGGCCGTATGCATCCCTTGGCGATCGGTCGCTTTAGATCAGCAAGCTCCAGTTCTCAAGTGGTGCTAGAAGTGTTTCGGTGCCCACCACGTGGACTGCCAGAGCGGCAACGGCCATAAACGTCCCGAAGGGAATGGGGTCCTTGCCCCCACCCTTGCGGGCCAAGATCAAGGGGAGGGCGAATAGGGCGCCCAAGAAAAACGAACCGAGGAATGCCCATAGGGCCTCGCTCGGTCCCAGAAACGAGCCGAGCAACGCGGCAAACTTCACGTCTCCTCCCCCCATGGCTTCTTGCTTGGCCAAAATGAGGCCTACAACTTGAATGCTCCAGAAGAAAGCTACTCCGAAGATGGCACCAAGGACACTCAAGGCAAAAGAAGGGAGTTCGAAGCCCACTACCTCCTGGACGAGGGGAGACATCTTGAGCGGCACCAGCAAGCTAAATACGAGCCCGAGGAGAACGCCTAAGAGATTCACTGAGTCTGGGATGATCCAATGGTCGTAGTCGATAAAGAAAACGACTAAGCATAAGCTGTAGAGGAAGACTGTTTTCCAGAACATCGGTGTCAAAAGGCCGAACTGTAGCGCGCTGAATAGAAAAACGAGTCCAGTCAAGAGTTCCAGGGCGGCATAGCGAGGAGAGAAGGACGTACCGCAATAAGCGCAACGCCCACCCTGTTTTAGAAACGACAGGCAAGGCAAATTGTGAGTCCAGTGAAGCGGAGTATTGCAAGTGGTACAAGCTGACGGAGGGGAAATGATCGAACGGCCAAGGGGGAGTCGATATATGACCACATTCAAGAAGCTGCCGATGAGCAGGCCGAAGAGAAATGCCCAAGCATTGACGAGCGGCTCCAGTGTAGCGAGTTCTTCCGCGAGCATGCCCTTCGGTTTCTGTGCCTGCATCACGGTATTCCTGCTCTTGGCTCGGGTTTGACAGCGAGCCGTGAGGCTAGGAAATGCCTCCATTGTCTTGACGCAGGAGAGGAAATCGGATCTTCGAAGAGAAAGGGCCCCGCCAAATTAGTGTCGCAACCTGTGGGTGACTTTCGAGTGCGATACGTGAGAAGGCCCGGCTGAACGGGATTAGAGGATTGCAACGTGGATTTTTTTAAGAAACTTTTCAAGAAAGCTCCAGAGCAAGGTGCCATCGACATTGGCAGCAGCAACATCAAGTTCGCGGTTGTAGAGAAGGTGAAAGCAGGTCCTCCCAAGCTTCTTCATTTTGCAGTGGCTCCGACTCCGCCGATGGCTATCAAGGACGGATCGATCTTGGATGCTCAGGCACTCGGAGACACCATCGGTGGACTTCTTAGGGCGAACGATATTCAGACTTCAAAATTTCGGTTGGCCTGTGCGGTCGCCGGCCAACAGGTTGTGATACGCCCCATCCCCATGACCAAGATGAAGGCCGAAGAAGTCCGGCAGGCCATACGCTTCGAGGCCGAGCGGTATCTCCCTTATCCGGTTGCCGACGCAACCGTGCAAGGAACTATTCTCTCGGAGGACACCGGAGATGGAAGGACCATGGAGGTGCTCCTAGTGGCGGTCCCCAACGAGATCGTGGAAGCGGCTCGCGAAGTTGTCAAGCTGGCTGAGGTCGAGCCGGCGGCGATCAACCTCGAGCCGCTCGCTCTCCAGAAATCCCTGCAGTTCTGCCTCGATGAGCAGTCCTTAAACGGCACTGTGGTCTTGGTCAATATCGGGGCATCCTTCTCCTCGATCAATATCTTTAGTGCTCAACGATTGCGCCACAATCGAACGATTTCCATTGCTGGAAACTCGTTCACCAAGGCTATCGGCCAAAGTTTGAACGTGTCTTTCGATGAAGCGGAGAAGATTAAGAAGGAAAAGGGAGTCATCAAAGTTGAGGGTGATTCCGAAGAGGTGGCTCCCGCAACCCAGAAGATCTTCAATCTCGTGGAACCGGTCCTCAAGGAGTTGGTCACCGAGGTGCAGCGCTCGATCGACTATTATCGGTCGCGCTACAAGGATGGGAATATTGATTTGGTTGTTTTGTCCGGGGGGACGGCTTCATTCAAGAATATCGAAGCCTATTTAGGGAAGGAGTTCGGGGTGAAATGCGTTATGGCAAATCCTTTCGCGAGTTTCAATACCGGGTCCCTAAAAGGGATGACGAGTTCTGAGTTGGCTGATTTTGCGCCCGCGTCTATGGTCGTTCTGGGGTTAGCTTCTCAGTAG
>JBJHCR010000066.1:0-8986 GCA_050486105.1 Vulcanimicrobiota bacterium | reverse complement strand
TCTCAGTAGTGCCTAGAAATGTTGTGGTTCTTTCATGGAGGAATCCCAACTGTCCTTGAGAATTGTGAGCGCTCATGGTGGATGTTATCTCTGCGTCTTGAACAGGCGGCGAGACCGCACAAACGGTCTAGGCGCAGTCTGTCGGAATCTGGTCAAAATGGCCGAGGTGTCGATGAGAGAAGAGGTGGCTCCGTTTGAATCCATTAGGGAGGTGGGTTTGGCATATGCCAAATGTTAGGTATGTAGGCTTCCGTGTCGCTACAGTTGTAGTGTTCTCGGTCCTCATGGCAAGTCTTGCCTGGTCACAGCCGATGTCGACTGTGACCGGAGTCAAGGTTCAGCCTAAGGGCCAGATGCTCAACGTAGAGATAGGGGCCACGGGTCCGGTTCAGCACCGTTCAAAGGTGTTGACTAGTCCCCAGAAACTCATTGTTTTAGACGTATTTCCCGCTAAACTCAAAGAAGGAGTCCCGGCATCTACTGAGGTGAACCAGGGGCTCGTTGAGAGAGTTCGCGTGTCACAGTACTCGGAGAATACTGTGCGGATCCACGTCGACGTTATTTCTCCACCCGAATTCAAGGTCACGACTGCTGCGGGTACGCAGGGTCTAACGCTAGCTATATCTGCAAATCAGATGGCGTCGGGGGAAACGACGAGCGCCTCGCCTGCCAAGGTAGCAGAACAGCCCGCGAAGGCTCCTGCTCCACCGCAGAAGGTCGCTCAAGAGCCAAAGGCCGCCCCAACGGCAGCTCCGGCTCCGGTTTCTCAGCCAGTTCCTGTTTCGCGTGCTTCGGCCTTCGAGGGCCAGGGCTCGGCGCCGGTTTCGGCGCTTCGTCCTAGGCAGGCTCCTCAACGTCCTAAAGCTCCGCCGCAGAAGTTGGTGACTTTGGATTTTGTGAATGCCGATCTGGTCTATGTCCTGAAAGTCTTGGCTAAAGAGATGAACAGGAATATCTATGTCGGGCCTACCGTTCACGGGTCAGTCACCGTTACTCTGAAGAATGTGCCTGTAGAAGGAGCTATGGCTCTGATTCTCCAGATGCAGGAAGCTGAGTACGATTACAAGATCGTTGAGAATACGATCATCGTTGCCGAGCCAGAAAAGTTGGCAGAAATTTCTGATGACATTCTGTCGGACGCGAACGTTAAGCAAGCCGTCTTGCCTGAGAACTCCGTGAGAATGGAGTATCTCTTGGAGGAAGCTCCGTCGGCCAAGGTTGTAGACTTTCTTAGAGGGCAGTACCCCCGAGTTAAGTTTACTTCTCACCCGACCATGAATGGATTTTATGCAGAAGGCTCCAGGGATGATCTCTTGCAGATCAAGCGCGAGTTGGCTAACCTCGACCGCGTACCTGAGCCTCCGCCTCCACCCTTGAGAGAGTTCCTCTCTATCAAGTACGGAGATATTAATGAAGTTCGGGCTTTGCTGTCTACTTTGGTTCCTGATGTACAGTACAATGTTGATACTCGATTGAATCTCCTCATCGCTGAGGGGGCTCCCGGGGCCATTGATCAAGTTCGCGAATTGCTCGCCGAACTCGACCGCCCGATGGACCAGGTGATGATCGATCTCAAGGTCGTGGATATCAGTGATAACGGTCAAAAGCAGCTGGGTGTTACCTGGGGTGAGGGGCAAGCGCCCTTCCAGGTCAGCTCCACCTTCACCGAGCAGGTCGTAGGACAAGAGATCGTGAGAACTCCTCAAGGGCCTGTTGCTAGCCCTGCGGCTGGCCTTGGACCGTTCGCAAACGTTCCCATTGCTTTGGGATCTTTTGCTCGGTCTCCGTTGGCGATTCAGGCTTCCATCCAGTTCCTGGTGCAACAGAATGAAGCGAAAATTCTCGCTTCACCTCGTGTTGCCTCGATCTCTGGAGAAGACTCCCTGATTCACATCGGTGATAAATATCCTATCGTGTACTTTGATCCTCGAGCTGGACAGTTCCAGGTTCAGTACGTTGACATCGGTATCAAGCTCGACGTCACCAGTAATGTGAAGGCCGATGGCCACGTCGTTATCGACGTGCGTCCAGAAGTCAGCACCCTGCTGGAGTTGATCAACAACCAATTCCCTCGTACCTCTGTTCGTATCATTGAAACGAAGATGAGGGTGAAGGATGGGGATACCATTATTCTCGGTGGGTTGATTCGTGAAGAGGACATTCAGAATGTTCAGAAGGTGCCGTTGCTCGGTGACCTTCCCATTCTTGGAACCTTGTTCCGAAACACCAACATCACAAAGAACCGCAATGAGGTTGTTGTGATGATGACCCCGAACATCATGCGTTAGCCAATCCGGGCATCGCCAAGAAGAAGGGAGTGGCTTAGGTCGCTCCCTTTTTCTTGGTCGTGTGGGAACTTGAGGACCCTTTGTTCAGGGTGCCGGCTCTGTTTCTGGGATCGAGGTTGCGGCAAGAGTCTGCGGTTGCCTCTGTTGCCAAGGCCAATTAGGAAGTGCTTCTGCCTTCTATTTCCGAGGAGTCTCCCGATTGGATTGCAGGAGCCATTCTTCGGTCCGAGAACCTCCTCATGGAGGGTTGGCACCTTTAGGGTCATGGCACTCGGGTCGCTCGTTAGGCACAAATTTTGACAGTTTTCGAGGAGGTTAGGGAGTGAGTCAAGCCGTCGCTCTCCTGTCGGATGCAGAGGCTTCCATAAAGGCCGGTGAATGGGACCAGGCCCTTGAGTTGCTTGAGAGCGGCAGGAAGGGTGGTGATTCCCCGCCCGAGCTTTACGAGAAGCTTGCTCACGTTCAGGCGATTCGTGGAATGTTTAGGTCTACTGTATCGACCTACATTGAATTAGTTCAGAAGCTTGTTGACGCCGAGGACTATGACCGGGCAGAGAATTTTCTGGTTAAAGTCCTATCATTCGTTCCCGAGTCCCAAATTGCGCGTGAACATCGGATTGCCATAGAGCGCAAGCGTGGGCGAATCGTAAACGCAGTGGCCCTATCGAGAGAGTTGGCTCGCCTTTGCATTGAGAATGGAGATGGTGATACCTCTATTCGGCTCCTGAAAGAGGCTCTCCAGGAGCAACCTGAGAACCTTGATATTTCCTTAGAGTTGGCGGAGATGTTCGTCTCTCACGGTCAAATCGAAGATGGAGCTAATCAGTATCGTCGAGCCGCCAACGCCTTCCAAGAGCAAGGAAATATTCACAAGGCAGCTGAGTCGTATCGAAGAATGAAGGTCGTGCAATCCGACGACCCGGAAGTGCTCTTAACCCTTGGGCGTCTCTATACGGAGCTGGGCAAGCTCGATGAGGCCGAGCAAGAGTTTCGCTCAGTACTTCGGCACGACCTAGAACACGAAGAAGCTCTCATGGAGTTGGGCTACGTAAGTCAACTCAAGGGTCGCTTTCGCAGTGGGATTCTCGCTTTCAAGAAGGTCCTTCAATCTCATCCAGGTCAAGTCAAAGCCAAGCGAAAATTAGGAGAGCTCAATTTTTCTCAAGGTATGATGGATGAGGCCGTCGAGTTTTTTCTCGAAGCCGCCCAGGGCTACCTTGAAACCGAGGACAAGGAGCAAGCCATCGAGCTGTTCCAAATCGTCTATGGTATCGATTCGGCAAACGCTACGGCAGCACAAAACTTAGCCAATCTTGGGGCGCCTTTGGAGGCAAGAACCTTCACTCCCCCAGAACCCCCAGAGCTTGTAGCCCCTCCTGAACCCGAGCCCGTTGCGGTTCCGGAACCCGTTGGTGGAGGTGGGGGGGGCGCCGTGGAGACGACAACTCCCTCTGCAGGAGACTCTCCGACTTCAGAGCCTCCCAAGCCCAAGGCACGACCTCAAGGCCCTTCAGGGTCTGAGACTCGTCGCCGAGGATTGGTAGCCGGTGGACTAAGTCTCAAGCCTGGTCTCGTGGATACTCTTGGGGGCGGTGGCAAGCCCATGCTGGGAGGCAAGCCATCTCTCGGGGGTCCGGGAGGAGGGGGGCGTCGGCGAGGTTTGGGAGCAAAAACCATGGGGGGGCTCGGTGGCGATAAGCCCATGCTCGGTGGTAGGAGACCCATTCTCGGTAAGCCGAGGCTAGGAGAGGCGCAGGATTTAGAAAGTCAGCGCTCCCAAGAGTCCCCGCAGCAAGTGTCGGAGTCCACAGTTTCCGGTCGAGAGACTCTGGAGGGTATGACGGTCGAGAGCCCCTTCGGCGACACCGGGGAAAGCGAAGTTGGAGAACTGAGTTTTGATGACTCGGATTTCGAGTTCTCTGAAGATCCTTTCGCCGAGCCTTCGGAGGTGCGAAGCGAGCTCGCTCCGCCTCCGGAATCCCACCCTATGGAGGTTCCAAGGATAGGTTCTTCGAGCGTGAGTCTCGGGGACAGTCTCGGAGATTCCCTTGGCAGCGGTTTGCGGCCCGGATACGAAGCTGGTGAGTCCAGCGGTTCGTCTGGAAGTCCAGAGGATGACCTGTTTGATTTTGATGGCAGCGATGATCTCTTCGATTCTTCGGGAAGCGAATCGCTGTTTGGAGATGGAGGAGCCTCGGCTCCTGCAGTGGTGTCCCAGGCACAAGAGCCTACCGAAGAATCCTTTTTTGATTTTGACGACGATGGTATGGGCTCTATGGGGGACGACCTTTTTGCCGACGAACCAAATGAGGGGCCCATGGCAGCTGTTGAAACGAGTCTTCCCGGGGCTGAAGTCGCCTCGGAGGGCGGGACTCTTGAGGACTCCTTTGGAAGCCTGTTTGATGAAGAGGGGCCAGTTTCGGATTCGCCTTTCGACTTCGCCGCTGCCAGTGAGGAGGAGTCCCTCTTTGGTGAGACTTCCGAAGGGCCTGTTGTCTCGGAGACCGATGATGGTGGGTTTGACGACCTTTTTGGAGATGCCACGAGTGAGTCCCTGGTTTCTGAAGGAGGAGGAGAGGACTTAGGAGGACTCTTCGACGACGACGACCTTTTCTCGGACCCATCGGCACAGCCTACTATCAAATCCGAGGAGGGCACTGGCAGCTTCGATGAAGATCTCTTCGGTTCCGACGATCTCTTCGGTGGGCCTCAAGTCGAAGAAGCCCAGTCTGAAGCCTCCCGACCTGATCCGGGAGGGGATTTCGATTTCGGGGGTGACGGACTTTTTGCGGTAGACGAAAAAGACGAGCCGGTCGACGACCTCTTCGGTGACGTTGCGAGTGAACCTGAAGGACTCTTTGATGGGCCTCAATCCGCTTCTGGCAACCAGCATATGGCCGGAGAGGATAATCTTTTCGATAGCATCGATACTCCAGATGACTCCCTGTTTTTCGGAGATTCGGGTGGGCAGACCGAGGCGATGCTTCCGTTTCCTGGTGAAGATTCAAATTCCGCCCCGACGGAACTCGACTTTGGGCCGTCTGGAGATCTTGGGTCCAGTGACGGGGGAGATTTGTTCGCGACCCAGAGCAGTGGAGTCATTGGGGAAGAGGAGTCACTCTTCGGCGATTTTGGAGCTGAGGGGTCGGATGAGGGAGATATCCTTTTTGGCGAAGGGCAAGGCACCGACCTTTTTGCTGCTGACGGCTCTGGCCAGGATGACTTGGACCCTCCTTTGGACTCGTTCGGTGAAGGCTTCGGGCCCGTACCGGATGACGGTGGACTTTTCGGCGCTCTGCCTGAGTCTGAGACTGTTTCCTCGTCTGGCGAGGCGCTCGGAGCCGCTACTATTGAAGAAACAGGCTTCGGGGGAGAACTCGATTCTGAAGACGATCTTTTCGGCGAGTCGAGCTCCGATGATCTCTTTTCAAGTGCCGGGGACAGTCTCGGTGAGGAGGACCTTTTTTCTACCGGAAGCGGGAATGGAGGCAGTTCTCCATCACTTGAGACGGCCGAAGATTTCCTTGAGGTACAAGAAGAAGGACACTCTTTTGACCTCCCCTTGCCCGGTGAAGCGAGCGACGCCCTTTCGGGCGGTGATCTTTTCGCGGAGCCGGCTCAGGAAAACGCAAGTGACGACCTTTTTGGTGGGTTCGATGGGGGACTCGCGGAACCCCTGGGAATGGAGTTCTCTGAGCCGGAGGAACCGGAACCATTGGACCTAGATCTCCCTATGCCCGGTGACCCCCCGCTACGTTTGGAAGAACCTGAGCCCGCCGGTTTCTCTGGTCCTGACTCCAACGATTCCGAGCTCGCAATGTCAGAGGAATTTGGGGCTTTTGAAGTTCCTGTTGAGGAAAGTTCGGAGTTCATTGAGCAGTTGAGAGCTGCAGAGGTTGCCAGAAGTGGAACGTCGGAGGCCGAAGAGGATGCATCCGGTTCTGATGAAGTTCTCAAGCTCTTGGAATTGACTCTGCCCAAAGCTGAAGTTCAGGAGTCACCCGATGTTCCTCACGGTATAGAGGCTCCAGGCCCAGAGACGGAAGCGTTCAGTGCTGACACCGCACCTTGGAGTGATAGTTCCGAATCCCCAGAATTTGGAGATCCCTTCGCAGAACTGGAAGTAGATTTCGGGATCGGGATCGGGGTTGATGGTGAGGCCGACCCTTCCTTCGATGAGGAGCCTGCAACTCAGGGCGCTGTGGAAGAGCCGGAAATTCCAAAGGCAGACTTGGTTTCTCCCGAGCAAGAAGCGCATTTGAGAGACGTGTCCCAAGCGGATCAGATCGATGCAAGCTTAGTTGAGGCGGATGTCGCTACCAAGATTGCAGCCTATCGTCGTGTTCTAGAGACCTCGCCAGATAACTTGGTATTGCGGACCCGATTGGCTGACATCCATCTCAAATATGGCTTATTGGAAGACGCGGTCGTTCAATTTCGCCAGATTTTAAAACGCAAGTCTGATTCCGTTGAGCTCCTTCATAAAGTGATACAAGCCGAGTTTTGGAATGAGAACTATGTAGAGGCCGGGGAATCGCTGTTTTCCCTCGCTCAGGTCCACATGGAGCGCAATGAACTACACGAAGCCCTTGACTCCCTGCAGTCGGTGCTTTCGTTGGACCCGTTACACTTTGAGGCTCGCAAGGCTCTCGTCTCTGTTTTTACGACCCTTGAAGACAGCAAATTGGCCAGTCACCACTTAAGGCAGCTTGCAGAAACGGCGATGACTAAGGGCGAGGTCCAAGAGGCCATATCAGCATTCAATCAGCTTCTCGAGATTTCAGAAGATCCGTCTTTTGAGGAGCGCTTGGCGCAGATATACGAGAGCCAGGGTGACGTGGAAGGAGCCTTGGCTCGCTTTTCCAGTCTCCAGGAGCGGTACTTGACCGACGAGCGTTGGGAAGAAGCTGCCCGTGTTAGTGAGCGAATCGTGGAACTCAGATCGGAAGACCTTGAGCAGAGGTCGTCCCTGATTGAGCTCTACCGTAGGCTTGGCGATCAGGCCAGAGCGGTTCGACAGCAACACCTTCTTGCTGAGCTATATCAACAAAGAAGTGAATTTGACAAGGCCGCTACGCTCTTCGAAACGGTAGTGGATTACGATGCTGATAACCACGACGCTCGCAGGTCCCTAGTCGATGTCTATCTCGAGGCTGGGCGGATTTCTCTGGCGCTAGAGCAAGCCAGGGTGCTAACCGAGCACTACGTGAACACCGGTGATCCCAAGACCGCAATCTCGCTCTACCGAAAGTTGGTAGAGGCCGATCCTGACAATGCCGACTTGCAAGAGCGCTTGGTGAAATTCTACACCATGGCCGGAGACTCCGAAAACGCAAAGGAATGTTGGGTTCGCTTGTCTCAGATGCACGAGAGCCAAGATCGTTTCGAGAAGGCTGCTGAGGCGATGCAGAGGGCCTTGGAACTCGAGGAGGGAGACCTGGAATTGCAGTACAGGCTCGCTAGGGTTTACGCCGAGAAGCTCAAAGATGCAGGCTCTGCTTTGACCTACCTTCGACTGATTTTTGCTCAAGCTCCAGATAGGCTTGAAGCTGTGAACTCTTACATCGACTTGCTGCTCCAGGAAGAGGAGGTCGCTGAGGCTGGTCAGGCGCTACAGAAGCTTGATGAATCAGGAGGAGAAGGGGCCGCAATTCGCGCCAAAGTGATCAGCTCACTGAAGGCCAGTGTGGAGAGCAATCCGAGCGATTTGAAGGCTCGCTTCAGATATGGAGAACTCTGTTATCACCTCGGGGACCTCGACCACGCGATCGAGCAATTTCAGCAGACCAGGCGTTCGTCGGAGTTCGAGTTGCACTCCTATAATATGTTGGGCCTGTCCTTTGCCAAAAAGCGTGGGTACAATATGGCAGACTTGGCCACTCGGCAATTCAAAAAAGGACTTGAACTCAAAGGTTATGAGGATCAGGACTACCTCGAGCTTCGCTACAATCTCGCAATGCTCCACTACCAGAGCGGACGAGCTAGAGAAGCTCTCGGTGAATTCAAACACTGCTATAATGTAGATATCACATTCAAGGACGTTCGAAGCTGGATACAAAAGATTGAGCAAGAACTCGCCGCGTCCTCGTAAGGTGTTTGAGGTGACTTTTGTCTATGCGGTGAAGCCGCTAATCTTAGGATGCGGGGTCGTTTGAATAAAGACGGTTTAGACGGTTTGGGCGAGTTGACTCTCGGCATCAGTTGGGTCTTAAAGGTGAAAGTTCGACCCTCGGTTCTGTCAACGAGGGCCCAGGACAGGTCCATAGGAGGATTCTTTGAGCGATAAAGCCAGGACTGCTCATTGGTTGGAAACGGCCACGACCTATGCTAATCAAGGTCGCTGGGACGAGGCAATTGAGGCCTATCAAGAGGCTCTCAAGGGTGATCCTAGCAACCTGGATATACGAGGTTACATAATTTCGTCTGCCCAGAAGAGTGGGGCTTTCAGCGAAGTCATCCACCAGCATATGGAGTGCGCTGAAATATTCAGGGCCCAAGGCGACCTGGAAGCGGCTACTGAAAGATACCGCAAAGTTCTTCATCTTGAAGAACAGATAGAAAACCAGGGTGCCTCTCTGCGCGCTGCTGACGAAATTGCCGTGGTCAAGGAGTCTGTCAAACGAGTCAAACCGGAATGCTACCTTCAGATCGGAAGACACTATCTCGAACGTAAAGAGGTCGATCAAGCCGTTCAATAC
>JBJHCR010000065.1:0-23138 GCA_050486105.1 Vulcanimicrobiota bacterium | reverse complement strand
TCTGTTACTGTAGGCATATGTTTCTTTGTCCTTTCCCCGCCGGGTCAGGCTTTCTCGCCCGATTTTGAGCGCTCCTGCTGAACTCTATTGTTGTAGGCATTGACGATCTTACTAACGTAATTGATGGTTTCGCGATAAGGAGGGATTCCCCCGTAAGAACTCACCGCCCCGGGCCCAGCGTTGTACGCAGCCAAGGCCAAGTCCAAGCGTTGAAAACGCGACAATTGCTCTGCTAGATATCTTGCTCCACCAGCCACGTTCTCTTTGGGTTCGAAAGCATTCCTAACTCCCATTAAGGAAGCGGTGCCAGGCATCAACTGCATAAGTCCTTGGGCACCTACCGGGGAAACAGCCGTGGGGCGAAAATTAGACTCCTGGCGAATCACCTCTTCCAGCAACAGAGGATCGAGATTGAAGCGCTTGGCTTCCTCCACCACAATGGGTGAAAGGTCGAAGGTTTGAGACCCGTTCTGAACCCAACGAGGGTCAAGCACCTTTTTGGGACTGGCGGAGTAGGTAACCGTACTGGGGATCGACAAGGGCAGATTTCGCGGCTGAGGTTTCGGCCTGATATCGGGAGGAGGAGCCAAATTATAGATGGTGTTCCCCTGCCCGCTGCGCATGGTGCGATGATAATCTGCTGCCCCAGCATTGCTGTAGCTGTTCACCGTCTGCCCCCCCACGTTGGAGGCTCCCACTCTATAGAGTGAGGGGTCCGCCTGTGCAGGTGAGGAAAAAGAGGTGAATGTGAGAAGGACTGCCAGCCCCATTCCCAAACAGTTTTTCATAGTAAGCTCCCGAAGTCTACGCTCAATTTGTGGGTTTCCTGATCAGCCCGAGAATCCTCCTAGGAGAACGACCTTTGCCCTGCCCTCGTTGCCGAGGCACCGGTTTATGCCAAGAGTGCCAAGGCCAAGGATCCATCGAATGCCCCGCCTGTTCAGGTGCCGGCAAGAAGAGCACCCCACGAGGCTCCACCTATGCTTGCAAAAGTTGCCAAGGTGAGGGACATGTCCCATGTTCTGCCGAGTGCGCGTCTTGCGACGGTACTGGAGAGATCACCGAAGAACTCCAAAACCGAGTTCAGCAGACCTACCGCTTGAAGTTTGCCAACTTCGGCCCGTCCACCCGCATTGTACTACCCTTGATGGTGGTCAATGTTCTTCTGTTTGGGGCCCAACAAGCATGGCCCAGAGAAATGCTGGCCCTCTACCCTACCCAGATGTCCTTTGCCGTCGGCCATTGGTGGGTCTTGTTGACCTCAAGTTTTCTCCACGGAAATCTGCTTCATTTGGGCTTAAATATGTGGTTTCTTTGGGTCTTTGGCCCCCCTCTAGAAGGGATCCTCGGCCGCTTTCGCTTTCTTATGGTCTATCTTGCATCGGCCCTGGCCGCAGGAGCGGCCTCTTGGGTGGGACACTGCTATGTGGGCCATTCCATGGTTGCAGGAATCGGGGCCTCTGGTCCCTTGTTTGGACTCCTCGGAACAATTTTTGCCCTGCACCTCAGATTTCGTATGGTGCCCGAAGCCGTGGTTCGTCAGAGCGCCAACATCGCCGGGATGGTCTTGCTCATCGGCTTTGTGTTGGAGATGAGCGGCTACAAGTTCTTGGACAACTGGGGTCACTTGGGGGGAATTCTCGGCGGGTTTCTAGTGACTCTGGTAGCTCCCCGCCCGAAAGGAAGTTGAATGTCACACCGCCGCTTCTTGATCGCCATCACCGGAGCGTCCTCGGTGCTCTACGGGATTCGACTCTTGGAGGTCCTCAGGGAACAGGCAGATGTCGAATCCCACCTAATAGTATCGCGAGCCGCTGGAATCACGCTTCGCCTTGAGTGCCCAGAACGTAGCCTCGATTCGGTGCGAGATTTGGCCGACGTAGTCTATAAGGAGAATAACATCGCCGCCACTCCAGCCAGTGGAACCTACCCCTTTGAAGCGATGATCGTGGTGCCCGCTTCCATGAAAACCCTGGCTCAGATTGCCCACGGTACGGGTGAATCCCTCATATGTCGCGCAGCCGACGTCAGCCTGAAAGAGCGAAGACCCCTGATCGTGGTGCCTCGCGAGACCCCCCTCCACCTTGGACATCTGAGAAATCTGACCACGCTGGCAGAGATGGGAGCGATCGTGGTCCCCCCACTCGTAGCCCTCTATCATCAACCAAAGACGATCGTCGACGTTGTGGATCACACTGTGGGGAAAATTTGCGACCTAATGAAAATCGACCACGGACTCTACCCGGCCTGGGAAGGTCCAACTAGAGCGAGCCAGGACTGAGGGTCACTTCGGGAGTCGGGAATACTTCTGGAATTCCGGTGGTCCCTGGACAATCTTCCAACTTGAATTTGGTTTCAGCAAAGATCTCGTCGAAGAAATCTCTGCGATCTTCGTGGTTTTTCTTGAGGGTGGTGGCCGCCAACAACACTCCGTCTCCCTCTTCGCGGATATGGAGATATAAGAATTGAACCAGGGGCTGAGCAGACCGGCGGGTGTTTTCGAAAGCCACCACCACCGGCGTGTTGTCTCCTGCGTAGGGTTGGAGAACCTTCACCGTCCCACTGAGCTCAGCCAATTGCCGCTCGATGAGCTCTGCAGGATTGTCCAACAGCGCGGCCGGCAAAGTTTTGGAGATCACCGTCTCTCGAAAGGTGCCGTCAAAGGGTCCGAGACAAACAGCGTCAGCCCCTTCCAGGTTTTCTCGGATTTCCCAATCTGCAGGAACCTTAAAGCAGTAGCCCCCCTGAGCTTGTTGGATCAAAACTCGACCTTGACGATCAGGCTTTTCAAAAGAAATCTGGTCAGGACAGCCCAACAGGAAGAGCAGGGGCACCATCCAGAGGAGCTTGAGAAATTTATGGGGCCCTCGAGCAGGCTTGATGCGGCTCACCGCGCGGCCGTTCGACGGAACCCTTGAAGAACACCTTCCGCTGAGACGAACTTACCCTTCCCGGGTCCGGGCAGTAGGCGATCTGAAATCTCTTGCGAACCGAAGGGTCATGGGAACGGATACATCAAAGAGCCTCTTCGATCAAGCCATGAAAGAGATCATGGCCACCAATTATGTTGCCGCAGAGCTGATGCTGACTCAGGCCGCTGAGCTCAATGAAGAGGACACCACGCTTTACGCTGCCAGCTTGGCCGTTCTTCTTGCCTATCGTCAGCGCGCCGACGAAGCCATCAAGCTCCTGGAAGAGCGCCTAGATGCCCACTCCAACGACCCCAACTTGCTGCTGGCTTACGGACTGACATTGGAAAAGCAAGAGAAGTTTGAGGACGCCGAAGACGCCTTCAAAGAAGTCTTGGCCGAAGATCCTGACAACGCTGGAGCCTTGAGGGGGATCTCTTCCCGCCTGCAAGCTCGGGGAGAACTCGAAGAGGCCGCACGTTTGGCAGTGAAAGCCTTCACCCAAGTGCCGGACAACCTGATCTACGCCAAGACCGCCGGAGACCTGTTGGAACTGACCAACCGCCCCAGTGCCGCCTTCGACGTCATCGAACTCGGAGCGCACTACAATCCCGAGGACGAGGAGTTGGTCAGTCGAGCTTTTCAAGGGTGTTTGCAGAATAACTACCGCGATCGAGCCCGAGAGCTTCTGGATCTCCTCGACGAAACCCAAGGCTGGGCTGCCGCCTGGAAGTTGGCCATCTACGACTGGCTCGGCCTCCCAGACCGAAGCGAAGCTCTGTTGGCCAGGACTCTGGAACGCCCCGCCGGGAAGGAGTCGCCGTTTCTTTTCCAAGCGGCCTTGCACGCTCTAAGACGGGAAGACCCTTACACCGCAGATCTGTACCTCGCCCGAATCCTGGAGAAGAACCCTCAGCACACGGGTGCCTTACGTTTGCGTGCCGAACTCTCATTAGGGCGTACGGACTATGATGCGGCCATCGATCCTCTGATGAAAGCCTTCGCCCTATCTAGCGATTCTCTAACCGGCTGGCAACTGTTTTGGTCCTGCATCGCCTCGGATCGACTCGAAGAGGCCGAAGAGGTCTTGTCTGCCTTGGCCGAAGATGAGGAATCCCTCCACGATCCAGCGGAAGCCGCACGCCTGGAACTGGCTGAGAATCTTCTTCTGGCGGTTCAGGACGCATTGACTGACTCACCGCAGCACCCGAACCTCGAAGTCCTCCCAGACGATCTGGCTTGCGGGTTGCTGTTGGAATTCCTCGACGCCCTCAGCGAAGCCAAACTTCTCAGCGGGAATACCCTAGAGCTCAATGAAAGTTGGCTCCAAGAATTGGGGCGCCGAGACCCCGTCCTGAACCTGAATCGGCTTTATAGCCGTGGGGACTGGGACCAACTCAGAAATTCCCTGGAACATCTCCTGAGAGCCCTGGAAGACCCCGACTTGCCCATGGACCCCCTCCAAGTGGGTTCCATCTACCGGCTCTACAACTTACTTCTGGCTCTAGCCACCGAAGACGCCGAGCGACTCGGCAACATCGACGAAAATCTGCCACCGGATCTCAAGGAAGCCGTGATCGGAATCCTGGGACAGAAGGACCGGCGAAATTCCACCGAACAGCGGTGGCTGGACCGCCTGGATGTGGAGTTGGTGAAAGAAGACTTACCCCCAGATATCATCGAGCCTCAAGAAGCCGGAGCTCCTCCACCGATGTCCGGCCAAATTTTGAACGTTCAAGAAGTCGAAGTCATCTATGAAACCGAGGACGGGGAGATCCTCACCGACTTGAACGAAGAGGATTACGAGATCATCGAGGAAGTGGAAGTCGATCCCGACGACGATGAATACGAGTGGGTTTGGGTGGAGGAAGTGATCGAGGAAGAGGTTCCGGTGGAGGCTCCCGAAGACACCTACCGAGGTTAGAGTGGACCAGAACCCGACCAAGGCCGTTGAATGATGGGGTTGCGGAGAGTTCCCAGCCCTTCGATGTGGGACTCCAGCCTCATGGATGGCTTCAAGAAGCAGGGAGGTCTGCGGTGTTCACCCACTCCCGCCGGGGTGCCGGTAGCCAGAAGATCTCCAGCCTCAAGTTCGTGAACCCGTCCCAATTCTAGGATCAAGTCCCTTGGACTCCGGTGCAGATTCCCAAGATGGGAATCCTGCATCACCCGATCGTCCCAACGACAGAGGATGCGCTGAGAGGCCGGCTGCCAATGCTCCTTTGTGACCACTACCGGCCCGGTGGGACAGAAATTTCGGTAGGACTTGCCGCGATAGTTTTGGCCATCCCGGCGCTGCCGCTGACGGTCGCTGATGTCGTTCACCACAGTGTAACCAAAAATGGCCTCTTCTGCTTCGTCGAGACTACCTGGTGAGCCGGCCCGACCGATCACCACCCCCAATTCAACCTCCGCATCTACCCCTTCTTGCTCAGGATTCAGAGGAATAGGCGCTTCCGGACCGCAGACCGAGTTTGCGGCCTTGGCGAAAAACATGGGCGACTCCGGCAGGGCCTTATTCTGCTCGGCTGCATGGTCCCGGTAATTCAAGCCCACGCAAACTACCTTGGGCGGTCGGAGCACCGGCGCCAGAAGGCTCACCTCGTCCGGTTCGTACCGCTCTCCTGTGTCGGCTGTGAGTTGGTCTCGAGCGACAGAATCCCGATGGAGCAGCAACAGAAAATGACCGAGGTCCCGAAACCCCGATCGGCCGCACACCACCCAAAATCCTTGCTGAAGCTGGCTGTCCCCTTCCCAACGTGCCAAGCTTGTGGTCCCCTTGGGCAGGACTGCGATGGTTGCCAGAATCAAGGCCCCTCCTAGCGGGAAAATCCAGTGCCAGGTCCAGCCACAGTAGCCATCCTGACCGCCTTGCGCCAGCCATCTCCCCGGTCGCTGCCTCGCTCGACCCCCCGGTTGGCTGCCGACTGGTAGGCTAACAAAGCGCCCAAGCGCAAAATTTCCTCGGCTTCCACTTCGTCCTCACCTAGCCCGCTGAACTCCTGCTCCAGGAAGTGAGTGGAGAATTCCCCGGCTTGGAACTTCGGGTGCCGAAGGAGCCAATTGTGAAACGGGAGGCTGGTGGCAAACCCCACCAATTCGAACTCATCTAGGGCGGTGAGAGCTCTGGCGATGGCCGACTGCCGATCGGCCCCGGTGATGATCAGCTTGGCCAGCATGGAGTCAAAGTCGGTGGGCACCTGATACCCTTCGTAGAGGTGGGTGTCCACCCGAACCCCCGGTCCCAAGGGCAGCCTAAGCCGCTCCACTTGCCCTGCCGAGGGAGCGAAGTTCAAATCGGGATCCTCGCAGGTGATGCGGAACTCGATGGACCACCCACGAGGCCGGATATCGGCTTGGGCGAAGCGCAGTGGCTGCCCCGCTGCCACTCGGAGTTGCTCGGCAACCAGATCCACTCCGGTCACCTCTTCGGTCACCGGGTGCTCCACTTGAAGTCGTGTGTTCACTTCTAGAAAATAGAAGTTCTGATCCGCATCCACCAAGAACTCGAAGGTCCCAGCCCCAGTGTAGCCGGCTTCTAAGGCTCCGCGAACCGCCGCCTCACCCATTTTATGACGGGTCTCGTCGTCGATGAAAGGAGATGGAGACTCTTCCAGCATCTTCTGAAAGCGCCGCTGTATGCTGCACTCGCGCTCACCCAGATGGACGGCATGGCCGTGGTTGTCGGCCAGAACTTGAATCTCGATATGGCGAGGCTCAACTATGTATTTTTCAAGATAGACGGTGGAGTTACCAAAGGACGCTTGGGCTTCGCGTTGGGCCTGTTCAAAGCCCACTTTGAGTTGCTCCAGACTATGGGCTAAACGCATCCCCCGACCTCCCCCACCACCGGCGGCCTTGATCAGCACCGGGTACCCCATGGCTTCGGCCTCGGTCACCGCCTGCTCCACGCTCTGGCAAGGTCCGTCAGAACCAGGCACCAGCGGCAAGCCCGCAGCCAGCATCAGCTCTCTGGCTCGGTTCTTATTCCCGAGGGCGGCTATGACCTCAGCCTTGGGGCCCACAAAAATCACCCCGGCCCTCTCGCACCTTTCGGCAAACTCGGCGTTCTCAGAAAGAAAACCGTAACCGGGGTGCAAGGCTTGGCAGCCAGTCCTCTTGGCGGCCGCGATGATCTGGTCCATATCCAAGTAGGCAGCCCGAGGAGAGGCTCCTTCGGGTGCGGTCAACTCCACGGCGTAGTCGCTGAGGCGAACGCCGAGGCTCTCCCGGTCTACGGGGTGAAACCCCAGCACGGTTTCCACCCCCATGGTTCGGCAAGCTCGAATGACCCGACAGGCGATCTCGCCCCTATTGGCAACGAAGAGTTTCTTGAACATGCCTGGGGCTTAGTGAGTTCTGACCGGCATCCTGCTTGCCAGACTCCTCCCGCTCTCACTGACCTGGAACGGTGAGGATCACTCGGTCATACAATCCCTGAAAACGTTCCTGCACGGCGGTAAAAATCTGAGGCTTGGGGGCCTTCACCCGAAAAAAATCGAGCAGGTCGTCCTCGATGCGGTCCCCCATCTCTGTCCATCGCCCCTCTCTAGCCAAAGCGTTCAAGACTGGACCGATCTCAGGCTTCCCGAGGGCCTCAAAGATCTGGAAATAGGCTGGAGTCGAACCATAGAAGGCCACCTTTTGTCGCACTGTAGCCTCTATTTCAGCGGCCCGGGGATGCTCGGAGTCGAAAGCAAAGAGGCTGCCCACCACTTCTAGACTATGCCGCTCCCTACCGGCGACCTCCAGCCCAACCCCCAGTGCGGGCCAGGTCACGGTGCGCACAAATTCCGGGTGAGTGAAGGGATGCAGCAGCACAAAATCGGCGGACTCCCCTGCGAGTTGGGTCATCTTGGGACCCACCGCCGCCAGACCCAAGGGAATTGGAGATCCGTCTCTGGGTCCTGGGTTAAAGTTCGGAGTGAGCAGGGTGTGCTGGTAGAAGTCCCCTCGATGCTTTAGGGGTTCACCGCTCTGAAAACTGTGCCAAACGGCTCGAACAGCTGCCAAGAAGTCTCGCATCTGGCCCACTGGCTGCTGCCAGGGCATGGAAAATCTGCGGGTGACGTGGGCTTTCACCTGGGTGCCCAAACCCAGGCGAAAGCGTCCCCCAGAAACGAGAGCCAAATCCCAAGCTGCCTGGGCTACGCTGTACGGGTTTCGAGCGAAGGCCACCGCAATCCCCGAACCCAGGTCGAGCGACGAGGGCACTCGACTGGCCAGAGCCAAAGTGAGAAAAGGATCGTGTTTGGTTTCTGAAGTCCAGAGGCCACCAAATCCACCCTCTTCGGCGGCGACCACTGCAGCCTCTATGCCCAAGATGGGTCCGGTGTAGGCGAGATCGATTTGCATGCTAAAGCTGTTGGGCAGCGGGCGGAAGGTCCCTTCGTTGGACTAAGCAAAAGGCCCGCAGCATGTCTACAATCGAAGTTACTCACCAGGGACCCGTGGCCCAAGTGCTGATGAATCGTCCCGACAAACACAATGCCTTCAGCCCGACCTTGATCCACGAGCTAAAATCGGCTTTTGAGGACCTTGCAGAACGGGATTCAGTGAGAGTTGTCATCTTGGCCGGAGCCGGGCGCTCGTTCTCCGCCGGAGCGGATCTAGACTGGATGAAGGGTCAAGGAGAAGCCGATTTTCAGGATAACCTGCGCTCATCCCAAGAGATGGGAGAGCTCTTCCGCACCATCGATCAGTGCCCAAAACCGGTGGTGGCCAAGGTGCAAGGAGCAGCTCTGGGAGGGGGAGCCGGCTTGGTCTGCGCTGCGGACATCGCTGTGGCCGGGCCCAAAGCCCTGTTCGGGTTCACCGAGGTTCGCCTGGGTCTAGTTGCGGCGGTGATCAGCCCCTTTGTCCTCAGGCGCCTGGGCTATTCCTACGCTCGAGAAAAAATGTTGACCGGAGAACGTTTTGGAGCCGAAGAAGCCTATCGAATTGGCCTAGTGCACCGCTATGCGGAAAACCTGGATGAGGCCGTCGAGCAGGTGGTGCAAGAGCTGCTCAAAGGCTCCACCGAAGCTCAGGCCGCCAGCAAACGCCTACTGCGGGAGGTGTGGGACCGCAAAGAGGCCGAGCAGTTGGAGATCACCGCCAGAGCCATCGCCGAAGCCCGAGCTTCTGCCGATGGCAAAGAAGGCCTGAGCGCCTTCCTGGAGCGCCGCAAGCCCGATTGGTGTGAAGTGGGCGAACTATGATTTGACAGCCCACAAGAAGAGGGAGAGGACATACTCCCGAGATTGCGAAATTTTTCCAAAGAGGTGTCGACTGTGTTTATCAACCGCTCTCCTTCAAGCAATGCCGCCTTGATTCTCCTGATGCTGTCCGCTCCGGCTTGGGCCTGAGTCCGCCACTATAATGCCATTCCCGGTCCGGGGGTGATGCTTGGTTTCTTACTGCTGACTGGGGCTGCTTTTGGGCTTAAGGCCCGGAGGCTCGGCTGCCTTGTTGCGGTCTTCGCGCTGCTAGGAATACTCTTGTCCGGGGGCATGAGCGGCGGGATACCGATAGTTGCGAGTGGGAGCCTCTTCATCCTCGCGCTGCTTGGGGTGAGTTTGCTGGCTTGGTGGCATCCCGAATCTCGGATCTCGGTGGCAGTTCTAATCGTCCTGTGGGTCGGAGTGGTTTTTGCCGGGGGCCTGGCCTTCAGAGGACCACTCACCATCACCGACTCATGCTCGGCCTGCAAGTCCAAGTTGAAGAACATCGGGACAGCTCTAGAGATGTACGCGACCGACCACGGTGGGCAATATCCCGACTCCTTGGAACTCTTGACTCCTGTTTATCTGACGCAGCTGCCAACCTGCTTGCCCGCAGCCCTTCAGCAGCCGGTGCGGGGGCTTTACGAATCGATTTACGATCTGGAGTTCGGGCCCTACGGCTACGAGAGGACTCAGGAACCTGACGATTACCGGTTATGGTGCCCTTCCGGAGCTCACACTTGGGCAAGTATTCAACGAGGATACCCCCAATACGAAGGCATGACTGGACTGGTGGAGAGGCCGCCGCGCTAATTTTTCGGCCGAGTTCGATCTGTTGCTTTCTTCAGACTTGGCCTCCGGCCCACGAGATGGGCTGTTCCAATGGTCTCCGGCGCATTCTCGCCGGGGACAACCTACCTTTTGAAAGACAAATCTTGCTCTTCTTTCTTCCAAAGCAAGGAATGTTGAGGGCCTGTTACAGAAAATTCCTTCTCATGCCCACCGGCCAAGCTTTTGCCATCAACCCCGATAGCGATTCCAAGGGCCCTATCAGTGCCAAGGATCTTGGAAGATACCTCTTCTTAGCGTTTGCGGTATTGCTTGGCTTCCAAGCCTTCTCGCGACTCGAGCTGTCCAGGTTGTCGAGCATGAACTCAGGACAATTAGGGGCAGAAATCTTCGACTTGGGCTTGTCCCTATTGTTGTATCTGTTGTTGAGTATGCTTGCTTGTTTTTTGAGCTGGCTGTTCCTGGTCAAGAGAGGTGCCTCAGTGGATCCCCGAGCCAAGACAGTCACCGAGTGGTGGAGTCTCTGCGGATTAGGCAAAAAGACGACCCATCTCCTCAGCAAAGACTCCTGGCTGGAAGTGCAGGAACTTTACCCTCCCGACTGGACAGGCGACCCGGAAGTTCAACCAGAAACCCTCACGGTGCGTTTGCATTTCGATTCGAAAAGTTCCTTGCTCGTCCACGACAAGGCCAGTTGCCAATACCCCTCTCGGGAGCTTGCTCAAGAGTTTGCCGAAAGAATGGGCCATGAACTCGACCTGAAGATCCTGGTGACCACCGAACGCCGAGAGGAGCCTGAAGACCTTCACGACGAGGACCCAGGAACTGGGCTTTACGGACTGTAGGGTCGGTGAGCCATAACCATTGCCAAGTCAGTCTGCCGGCAACTCGAGCTGAGTGTAGAAGCACGCCAGGCTCGGCTTGAATTCCCAGACTCTGCCCTCTGCCGAGACCTCTCCATTTCACAAATAACAGCTGGACAACAGCCCTCTGAGATACTGACTCCAGAAAACAACAACAAATTTCGGAGGATACGAATATGGATTTTAACACGAAAAACAGCAGTTCCGGTATGGTTTCAGTCCAGCATGGGGCCAATAAGTTGGCGGAGGTCTTAGGTCTGGGCACCACCAGGGTGCAGGTTCCATTCAGCCTCAAGCAACCTGTACAGGCACCGATGCCCAGAGAAAACAACCCCATCAAGAGAGCCTTCCGAGATTCGCTGCTCACCATGTCCCCCGAGGCCGCCAAAGAACTTCTGCAGCAACGCCGAGAAAGCTTGGGCGGGTTGCTTGGCGGAATACTTGCCAATGGTGGCGTACCTGCCAAGTAGGCGGGTCGGTAGTTCTGAAATTGCCTCAATGAAAAACAAGGCTAGAAGGCAGCAGCAATCGCTCAACTAAGTCGCGTCGCACAGCTTCCGCGCCTTCCAACTCGACCTACTCCAGCACCTCAAGTCCTTCAACCAGGGAGTCTAACCCAGCGGGGATGAAGACGACCCGGCGGGCCCGCCGGTCGCCAGGGCCAGTCCTGGTTGCTGTGACCGAAGCCTTTCCTGCCGAAAAATGCCTCCTCTCCTCATAGGGATCCTAGTGAGGTTTCTGCAAGAGTTAGCTCTCAAAACTGGACTTACTGAGGACAGGCAACGGCCTCTAAGACAGGAGCGTCGGAATCCTTTGGGAAGTGTCTGTCAAAGGTAGGATGGAGGTCTCCCCATGAATAAGATCATGATTCCCTTGGACGGCTCAAACTTGGCCGAGGCAGCCGTGGAGGTGGCGGCAAAAATGTCCGATTCTGACACGGGGTTCGTACTCCTTCAAGTCCTCAACTCACTGCTCGGCAAGCCTGATCCCGAGGAGATTGAGCGAGCGCGTACTTATCTCAATACCTTTGTACCTCAACTAGCCTTGAAAAAAGCTCCTGCCGACATTCGAGTCTTGGTGATGGATGGCCCGGTGGCCGAAAGCATCATCGACACTGCGGAAAAAGAAAAAGTGGGGCTGATCGTCATGACCACCCAGGGAAGCGGCGGCTTAGCACGCTGGCTTATGGGCAGCGTGGCCGAACGGGTGGTGAGGCACGCTCCTTGCCCGGTCTTGACCATTGGTCGCCGGACGCTTGAAGGCGGTTTGCCGTAAACGATCCTCCTTTGCAGCGAAAGCCCAACCTAGTACAACGTCCGCAAAGTTCATCCCTAGTCTTGGCGGCCATGCATCCTCTTTCGCGGCGTCGAATCTCACTCAAATACGCCTGGTATTAAGCGTTCACTTCTCCTTGCGACACCCACGCAAGCGCGGCCACCCACGCAAGCGCGGGTTCCCGGCGCCTGACCACAATTGGTAGGGACGAACTTCACGGACGTTGCACTAGGAGGCTTATTCTAGGATTTCCCTTTATCTTTCTTTTTCTTATCCTTCTTGAGGGCGGACTCCCACTCCATCTCATCGAGCTGGATTTTAGGCTCTTTATCGGATTCCTTGGGCTTTTTCTTTTTGTCAGTCATAAGGAGATTATATACCACTGTGTAGGGATCTCGCCAGTAAAGCCGGGTGAGGACGCGACGCTGTGGCAAGGAGGGCCGAGCGCTCTGGTGCACTGAAGTCAAGGGAGCATAACCCCATTCCGTTTGGGGTTGTCGTGCCTCGCCTATGGATGTCGAATGCCCAGAGGGCACCCGCGCACTCGGCACTCCTTAAGCCGAAGGCGATACGCGGTCCCACAACCGTCATCCACCCTTCGGGCGGTTCCCCGGGTACCCGGCACCTGACCACTATCGAAAGAAGCAAACTTGACAGAGCACTAGAAGAATGAGAAATGGGAGCACCGCGGAAACCTTAGATCCTATGACATTACTACCCTCGGCAAGAAGGAGATTCTCTGCTATCCTAGATAGAGGGATAATACTCCATGATCAACAAGCTCAAGACATTACTTTCCTTGGCCCCTAAGGTCGACTTCGTTGGCTTTGAAGATGGCTTACTAGTGGTAAGGGGCAACGGAAAGCTTAAATTCCACACGACCTCAGTGAAGGTTCGTTCGGTGGAGGGTACGGCCTTAGCTGCCGTTCTGGTTGAATCTTACGACCAGCAGCAAGAGGTCTTTCGTCTACGCCTTTTGGAGCCCGAAAAGGTCCCGAAAAAGCTCATTGAGCAGCGTACAAGTAGCCACCGATTACCAAAAATCTTGCGCACCAGTTCTCCTCATTACCCAGGATTCACCGCTACCACCGAAGACCTCTCTGTAGACGGAGTGCGGGTGAACACCAAGACTCCGTTGGAGTTGGCGTACGATATCCGAGTTACGATCGAACTCGACGACCCCGACCTACCGGCTATTCAAACCTTCGCCGATGTGGTTTGGACCGGTCAAAAGTTCGACGGAAGCTATCACTCTGGCTTGCGATTCCAGGGGCTAGAACAAGAGACCAAAAGCACTGTCAAGCGTTACATCAACACTCGCCTAGCCACCGAGAAGCGCCTTCACACCCTAGAAGACGTGGATCCTATGGATTTGGTTTAGAAGTTTTAGAAGTCTGTCGTAGGGTTCTTCAAAGAGGGTATCCTGGGTTCGCTGAGGTCGATTCCCGAGAATCGACCTCCAATGCCGGGAAAGCTCGTCGATAGTACTCTCCCGATCGCCACTCGTGCCAATCTCCAGCCAGTCATGGCCGAAACCCATAAAACTGAGCCGGCCTTATCTCAGACAAGAAATCTAGGAACTCAGGTCCAGAAGAACCGCACCAGCCTCAACCTGCTCGCCCACGTTATAATGGACAGCCTCCACCACCCCGTCCTGAGGGCTTTGGATCAGTTGCTCCATCTTCATGGCCTCGAGCTTCATCAGTGCCTGGCCTTGGGTCACCGCTTGCTGAGGTTGCACCAGGACTTCCACCACGGTGCCGGGCATGGGAGCCTTGAGAGTGCCGGCAGCCGCCCGAGCCTCAGGTTCGCGTAGGCGCCCCACGGCCTGAAAAGTGGCCTGCCCCTCGGGGGTGTGCACCCACCAGGTTTGGCCCACCGAAGCTGCGGCCACCGAAAAGCGGTGGCCGTTCAAGCGCAGGGCCCCGGGCTCGATCTCCACCTCATAGGGGGTCTTCTCCACGGTGAAGATGGAGCCTGAGACGCTCACTGGAGGTTGCCCCTCGAACTGCAACTCCAACGGAATGCCGGCATCCTGACTCCTGCCCCCGGAAAGCTTCACCCAACGCGCCACGGTGGCGGCCAGCAACTGAAAGCGGGTGGGCTCAGGACGCTTCCAACTCAGAGACTCTACCCACTCTGTGTGGTGGCTGCCGGCCTGCACTTCCTTTTGTTCCAGCAACTCCCCAAGCCAAGGCAAATTGTTGGGAACCCCCAGCAGGACAGTCTGCTGCAACGAAGCCCGCAGCAGGCGCAGAGCTTGGGCCCGAGTCGGCCCCCAAGCGATGACCTTGGCCACCATGGAGTCGTAGTGGGAAGAGATCTCACAGCCCGGCTCTAGTAATGAGTCGGTGCGCACTCTGGGGTCGGTTCGCCAATCTCTCACCGTGCCGGTGGCGGGTAAGAATCCTGCATAAGGGTCCTCGCAGGCCACCCGGGCTTCCACCGCGTGTCCCTGAAAGACAACTTGGTCCTGAGCGAGCGGCAAAGGCTCACCCTCGGCCAGGCGGATTTGCCATTCCACTAGGTCTAGTCCGGTGATGGCCTCGGTCACCGGGTGCTCCACCTGCAGGCGGGTGTTCATCTCTAAAAAGTATAAGCGGTCGTCTTCCACCAAGAACTCCACTGTCCCTAAGTTGGTGTAGGTCACTCGTTGAGCCAAACGCACCGCAGCCTCGGTCAAAGAAGTGAAGAGGTCGGAACTCAAATTTGCGGGGGGGCTCTCTTCGATGATCTTTTGATGTCGGCGCTGCAACGAACAGTCCCGGGCTCCCAAATGGATCACTCCCCCGAAGTCATCGGCGGCGACCTGCACTTCCAAATGGCGAGGTCGCACCAAGGCTTTTTCCAGATAGAGAGCCTCGCTCCCAAAGGCTCTTTCGGCTTCCCGCCGGGCCGAATCGAGGCTGGCTTTCAGAGCCTCGGCGCTCTCCAGGCGCCGCATGCCCTTGCCCCCACCACCGGCAGAAGCCTTCAGCATGACAGGATAGCCGTGTTTGGCGGCCCACTGCAGGAGGCCCTCATCATCCAAAGCCTCACTGCCGGGAATGATGGGCACCCCAGCCTCCTGGCAGAGGCGCCGGGACTCCACCTTAAGACCCATGGCAGCCATGGCCTCAGCTCTAGGGCCCACAAAAACCAAGCCCGCCTCCCGCACGCGCCGGGCAAAGTCGGCGTTCTCAGCCAAGAAGCCGTAGCCAGGATGAACGGCGTCGGCTCCGGTTACTTGGGCCGCTTCCAAGATGGCCTCCTGATTCAGATAGGAGGCGGAAGGGGCTGCTGGACCGAGGAGCACGGCTTCGTTGGCCAGCGATAAGTGCTGAGCCGTCCGGTCGGCCTCAGAATAGACGGCCACCGTGCAGATCCCCAGACGTTGACAGGTGGCGATGATGCGCCCGGCGATCTCTCCCCGATTGGCCACCAGCAGTTTGCGGATCACGCTGGACCGAAACCTTCCATCTTGGCGATGATCTCCAGCATGACTTCGTCGGCTCCGGCACCGATGGAAAGCAGACGGGCGTCCCGATAGAGTCGGGCCAACGGATACTCTTCGGCGTAACCCATGCCTCCATGAAACTGCACGCAGGTGTCGGCGACCTCCCGGATCAGGCGGCCAGCCTTGAGCTTGGCCATGGAGATCTCCTTGGTGATGTCGTCGCCTGAGATCAGGCGCTCGGTGCAGTGATAGAGGAACTGCCGCAAGATGGTGAGTTCGGTGCGCAACTCGGCTAGGTGAAAATAGACCCACTGCTTCTCCAGGAGCGGCTGTCCAAAAACCTTACGGTCCCGGCAGTACTCCACCGTACGCCGCACGATATCGTCCCCTAAAGAGACACCGAGCATAGCCCCCACCAAGCGCTCCTTTTGAAACTCTTGCATCTGATAGTAGAAGCCCTTGCCCTCTTCACCGATGCGATGCCATTTGGGGACCCGCACCTGATCGTAGACCAGCAATCCGGTGTCTGAGCTGTGGTTGCCCATTTTTTCGAGCTTCTTGCCCACCGAGAAGCCTGGGCTGTTGGTGGGCACCACGATCAAGGACATGCCGCGATAGCCACCCTCATCCGAGGTGCGGCAGAGGGTGACCACAAAATCGGCCTGCACCCCGTTGGTGATCCACATCTTGGACCCGGAGATCAGGTAGTCGTCTCCGTTGGACTCGGCCCGGGTGGAGAGACCTGCCACGTCGGAACCCACGTCGGGCTCGCTGACCCCTAGGGCGGCCACCTTGGTCCCGGCGATGGCCGGAGCTAGAAAGGCTTCCTTGAGACGCGGGCTGCCGTGGGAGTCCAAGCCGGAGATGGCCATGACTCCCTGCACCAAGGCGGCCATGGGCACCCCCATACAGCCGCAGCGGCCAAGCTCGTCGGCCACGATTAGCTGAAAAAACCAATCCACCCCGGCGCCCCCGTACTCTGGGTCATAGGTGGGCCCCAATAGTCCGAGCTCCCCCATCTTGGGAAACAGTTGGTGGGCTGGGAACTGCTTCTGCTGCTCCCACTCCTCCACCTGAGGGGCGATCTCGGTTTTGACAAAGCGACGCACCATTTGGCGGAACTCCTCGTGTTCGGCAGTGAAGGTCATAACAACTCCTTAGTACGATCGAAGATCAAAAGCGAAACACCCCCTGGGACGGCATTCCCGGACTGACAAAATCCTGATTGTGGGCCACCGACAAGGCCACCGAGAGGGCCGTTCGAGTCTGACGGGGGTCCAGAATGCCGTCATCCCAAAGGCGAGCGGTGGCGTAGTAGGGGGAAGACTCTTGCTCGAACTTGGCCAGAGTGATCTCTCGCAACCTGGAGATCTTGGCCTGGTCCGGCTCCTGCCCCCTACTCTTTGCCTGGGCCTCGGTCACCAGGGCCAACACTCCGGCGGCCTGCTCTCCCCCCATCACTGCGATGCGGCTGTTGGGCCAGGTGAACAAGAATCTGGGGTCATAGGCTCTGCCGCACATGCCGTAGTTGCCGGCCCCGAACGAGCCCCCGATGATCACCGTGAACTGAGGCACGGTAGAGGTGGCCACCGCCTTCACCATCTGGGAGCCATGCTTAACGATCCCACCCTGTTCGTACCGGCTTCCCACCATGAAGCCGGTGATGTTTTGCAGGTAGAGGATCGGGGTTCGAGATTGATTGCACAGGCTGATGAAGTGGGCCGCTTTATGGGCCGATTCGGAAAACAGCACCCCGTTATTCCCCAGGATTCCCACCGGATAGCCGTCCAAATGGGCCCAGCAGGTGACCAGAGTTGGACCGTACTCGGGCTTGAATTCCAAGAAGTCGGAATCGTCCACCAGTCGGGCGATCACCTCTCGGACATCGAAGATTTTCTTGGCATCCTTAGGGATCACTCCCAACAGCTCTTCCGCCGGGTAGCGCGGAGGTCTTGGGTTTTGTCGGCGCGCTGCGAGAGGTTTGCCGAATCGAAGCCGAGCCATGAGCTCCCGACCCAGACGGAGGGCGTCTTCATCGGATTCGGCCAAGAAATCGCTGACCCCCGAGACGGTCGAATGCATGACGGCCCCACCCAGAGTCTCGTCGTCCACCTCTTCACCGGTGGCCATCTTAACCAGGGGCGGTCCCCCTAAAAAAACCTTGGCCTGGTCTCGGACCATCACCGAATAGTCGCTCATCCCGGGCATGTAGGCCCCTCCGGCGGTGGAACTGCCGAAGACCAGGGCGATCTGGGCCAAACCCTGAGCGGACATGCGGGCCTGGTTGGCAAAAACTCGACCTCCGGCGTCGGCGAAAAACTCGGCCTGCAGACTGAGATTGGCCCCGGCTGACTCCACCAGCATGAGGGTCGGCAGCCTATTCTCTTCGGCGATCCGTTGGGCCCGCAATATCTTCTGCACGGTCAGGGGATAGATGGCTCCGCCCTTGATGGTCGGGACGCTGCAGCAGAGCATGCACTCCACTCCGGAAACGACCCCGATGCCGGTGATCTCAGAGGCGCCGGGAGACTCATCTTGATACATTCCGTGGGCCGCCAAGGGGGACAACTCGAGAAAGGGGCGGCCTGGGTCGAGCAGCAAACCCAAACGTTCCCGAGGGAGCAGCTTGCCCCGACTCCGGTGACGCTGCTGGGCCTTCTCTCCCCCACCCTGACGCACGGTCTCGAGCTTGGCCTCGAGGTCCTCAAGCAGCGACCGCATGGCCTCCTGGTTCTGGCGAAATTCCTCACCCTTGACCGAGATCCGAGACTCAAAGACCGGCATGCACCAACCCCAAGCGCTGCCTGGTCTCCTCCACCGAAGCCACCTGCCCCCCGAGTTCCTCCACCAGGTGAACGGCCTTGGCCACCAAGTCGGCGTTGCTGCCGGCCATCTGTCCCGGCCGCAGATAAAAATTGTCCTCGAGTCCTACCCTGATGTTCCCACCCAGGGTGATAGCCACGGCCAAAAGGGGCCACTGCACCTTGCCGATGCCGATGAACTGCCAGAGGGCCTCCTCCGGCAAGCTTTCTGCCATGGAGACCAGGTTTTTGGTGGTGGCCGGAACCCCACCCAAAACCCCCATGACCAGGGAATAGCAAGCCTGGTCGGGGATCAGGCCCATGTCTCGCAAGGGTTCGGCGTTCTGGATATGGCCGAAATCGAAGCACTCCATCTCCGGAACTGTGCCGGCCTGATTCATGGCCTCCAGGTAGAAGCGGATGTCGGTGAAACTGTTCTCGAAAATGTGATCGTGATAAAAGGCCTTCTTTTTTGAGGAGTAGATGGCGTAATTCATGCTCCCCATGTTGAGGGCTGCCATATGAGGGCGAAGTTCCCTGATGTGGGCGATGCGGGTCTCCCGATCCACCCCCACGGCCCCGGTGGAATAGTTCACGATGGCTTCGGGACAAAGGTCTCGGAGCGCCTCGTGGATGCGTCGATAGCTCTCCACGTCGAAGGCCGGCTTGCCGTCCTCGGTGCGAGCATGAATGTGCACGATGGAGGCCCCGGCCTCCACACTTCGCCGCGCCTCTTCGGCGATCTCCCGGGCGGTGTAGGGAATGGCGGGGCACTGCTCCCTGGTGGCCAGCACTCCGGTCAAGGCGGCGGTAATCACGGTCTTCACCCACAGAGCTTAGTCCAAGCAGAAGAAAATCCTACCCGTCGTTCTGCGCCTGGTGGCACGATATTCCGAGACAAGGATGTGCTATAATGGGCCCATGTCCGTCTCGGCAGTGCCCCTGGAAAATCGTTTCGTGACCCACACCGACTGGGAGGGATATCAACGTTTCCTGGAAGCCGTGGGCGACCGGAGAATCCGGGTCACCTATGACGGAACGATGGTAGAGATCATGACCCCCAGCCACCGCCATGAGTCCCTGAAGAGCCTTTTAGGAGCCTTGCTAGAATGCCTGATGGATGAGTGGGACGTGGACTTCCAATCTGGAGGTAACACCACCTTCAAGCAGGTCCTGAAAAAGAAGGGGTTGGAACCGGACGAATGCTATTGGATCGCCTCTTGGCGGGAAGTACTCGGAGAATGGGAGGCCGACAACCTGTCCCCGCCGGATCTTGCCATAGAAGTGGAGGTGAGTCGAAGTGTTCTCGATCGCCTGTCCATCTACGCGGCTCTCGGCGTGCCCGAGCTATGGCGAGTGAACGAGGAGGGCACGATTTCTCTCTGGTGCTTGGAGGGGGAAAGCTACCGTCAAACCCAAGAGAGCCCCAGCTTCCCCAAGCTGCCCCTAGACTTTTTCCATGAGTCTCTCAAACAGGCGAGTGACCTACCAACGTCGCGAATCCTAAAAGCCTTCCGCCAGCGTCTGCGGGAGTCTTGAGGGGTACCGTCCTTAAATCGCAAGCCGAGAGAGCACGATTCGAAGCCTGCTTTCCAGCATTCTGAAGACTTCTTCCTTGGTCGAGGAACCACGCACTAAAGAGGTCAACTCCTCGCTCTCGATGATCCCAGCTTGCAGCAGCGTCTGCACGAAGTCGAGATCTTTGGGCCGTCCAGCGGCGAGTTTGCTGTAAGCCAAATCCAGAGGATGGAGGCACCATCCCTTGACTCCTCTGGTGTTCTCGTTGCAGACCTCAAGCAGCCGGCTCTCCCATCCGCAAGCTAAGATTGCGGTCGCGGGCCCCACCCCGTGAGCATAGTAGCCGAAGGTCTGGTGAAAGGGCGAAAGTTCGCCTATGGTCGCGTCGATGAGGTCGGCAAGCTCAGGCGAGGCTTTTGGATAAAGATCCACTTCGACAGACACCAGCAAACTTTCGGGAAGCTCTTGGTCCAAGGCAAGTATCGCTTGGCTGCCAACCACGATGAACTCCTCACACTCAGTGATGGAGCCCGCCGCCCTTAAGACATGTTCGAGTTCGGTGCGCTGCAAGTCCTAGCAACAGTTTCCGTAAACTCTCGGTAGACCTGCCAGCGCTCCTGCGGGGTCAAAACCCCCACAAAAGGAGAACTCTGTCGCCGGCGTTGGCCTTCAGGGCCGGGATCCAACAATGCCTCACGAATCTCAACCCAAGGAGCATCGAGGATCTTCAACCACTCTTCGGTGGCCGGATTCCGGTGTTGCTCGGCCCAAGCCCGCACCTTCTCTAAGTGGGACTCCTGACGGTCGATCTTCAGAGCCACCGCTTGAGCCAAAAGCAAGCTGCGCTCGTCGATCTGCTGGTGGGTGTCCATGGCGCGATTATACCTTGGAAAGCCGTTGGAATACCACCCTATATGAGAGCAAACTTCAAGGCAGCAAGAGCACCGATTTTCAAGAATTTTGCCAAAAAGAGTGACATGACCTCACAGGACTGTGAGGCACCTTGGAACGGCAAGCCTCCAAGGGCCAGAGAGACGGGTTGGAGAAGTACCTCCTATGCTGGATCTCTCTCCCCGTCGGTGGTCGGTGGACGAATACAACAAAATGGCGGAATGTGGCGTCATCGGTCCCGATGAACGGGTAGAACTCATCGATGGGGAGGTGGTTCCCTTGAGCGCTCACGATAAGCTTCATAGCGACTCCGTGGCCTTGGCAAATAACCTTTTGGTGCGCGCCTACGGCACCACTCATCTGGTCCGAGTCGGCTTGCCGATCCAGGTCGGGGACTATTCCGAGCCCGAACCAGATTTTGCCCTAGTGCGACCGGAGCAACAGTCTCAGGCCCGACGCCATCCGACGGTGGCCGACCTAGTGATCGAGGTCTCCTACACCTCCTTGGCCTACGACAGAATGAAAAAGACCAGTCTCTACGCCAGCGCCGGGATTCCCGAATACTGGATCGTGAATCTTGCGGACCGCTGCTTGGAACGGCACCTCGATCCCCGCGAAGACCAGACAGCTCCCTTTGGCGCCTCCTACTGTCGACGAGAAGTCTTGGGTTGTGAAGAGCGCATCAAGGCAACTTTCTTGGAGGGTCCTGAGATCCGAGTGGGGGACTTGATGGCCCCTCGTCCCAAAGGGCACTAAAGACCGTCACAGTTGATGGGTGACCCCCAAGGTGGAGAACCCACCCAAAGTGTCTTGAGAAACCTGAACCTTTAGGAATTCCTGGTCCCGCTTGAACAGCCAGCCTCGAGGTTCCGAGTAGTGAGTGAAGGACGTCTGCTGAAGGTGGCCATCGACCACTTGCTCGAGTTTGATGGTGTCCGAGGTTTTCGGGTCATCATCCACGGCGCTCCCAGCTCGGATGATCACCTCATCGGAAGTTCTCAGATGACGAGTGACTTCGAGTCGGTCGCCGTTTCTTTGCACCCCGCTGCCGGGGGTCTCGGAGGCCTGAGTGATGCGAGATTTCAGACCTTGATACTGGGCTAGGGACTCAGATTTACTTGGGATGCGCATAAGGACCTCCGAACTTTTCCGAAGTTTACCGCTCTCGCGTTAAAGAAGAGTTATAGAGCCGAGCTTACTTCTTGACCCGAGACGCTCCTAGGTTCGAACGACGAAGAGGCTTGAAACTTTAAGCAGGCTGGAAGAGCGGCCGGAAATTCCAAGCTTGTCGAGGAAACCAAAGCTGATCTCCGCGGCTCAAGATTCTCAGATTTCCCAAAATCTCGCTGATAAGTGTGACAGGATCTGACATACCCCCAAGTTACGATGAACTACCGAAGTCTTTTGGCTTTGTAAATTCGTTAACAAGGGGAATCCTATGTCTCGCATTTTGTCCGTGTTCGTTCTTAGTATGATGGGCCTGCTCTGGCTGACACCCTCCCTCTCCGCAGAAACGGAACACCCGAAATCCAATCCTAAAGAGGTGATCGTCAAGGGTCGAAAGGTCAGCCATTTCTGGAAGAACGGCCGCATCTACGTACCAGCCAGCGAGTTGAGACCACTGTTGAACTTGGGACCTGAGGTCCACGACTATGACCTGATCAAGGCCCTCGAAGACAAAGGGGGCTATCTTTGGACTTATGCCCACGGTGTTTTCGAAGCTCGTCAGGACCCTTCAAGATTCACCCAGGCCGCTCAACCCGATGCTTGGGCGCACAACAGGCAGCAAGTGGTCAACGCCTATCAGGCCCAAAAGGATGCCTATCAAGAAAAGCTCAAGGGCGGAGGCGAACTCCATTACCAGGTGAGAAAATTCACCGCCGACACGGGCTACGTAAGGGCCTTTGTGCGAGTGACCAATCATGGCCCCGGGCCCAGCGACCCAACGGAGATGGTTTGCTACTTCCAAGACGGCTTTGGCAAGTCCTACGCCCGAGATACCCGTACCCTCGCTTCTATGGCTGCAGGTGAGAGCCAGGATTTTGAGATCTTCTCTGTGGTTCGGGAAAAAGACACCTCCATGACCGTCACCAACGACACCGTCGCCATCAACTTCTACAGCCTTACAGACCCCAGTAAGAATCCGAAGAACGACCGGGAAAAAAGAAAGCAACAGCGAGACCGAAAAATCTAGCGATCTCCGGCTTGGGCTTGAATCAAGTCCACCACCTGCCGCAGCAGGTCATTAGGGATCGGTACCGTGAGGTGGTACTGAGCCACTTTCCAAACCCCGTCTTCGAGGACCAAAACTCCGCTGCTGCGGGTGGAGCCGTACTTGTCGTGCCTAAGGATTTCATCGAACCAAGCGGTCTGTCCGTCGGCAGCGAGATCGACGTGGCGTTTCACCGGGATGTAGGTCCAGCCTCGTCCCTGGGAAAAGTGGGGTTCAGCAT
>JBJHCR010000064.1:11840-23158 GCA_050486105.1 Vulcanimicrobiota bacterium | reverse complement strand
CTCAAGTACGCCTGGTATTAAGCGTTCACTTCTCCTTGCATCACCCACGCGGACGCGGGTACCCGCGCCTGACCACAATTGGTAGGGACGAACTTCACGGACGTTGCACCAGGAGGTTTGTCGCAGAATGCCTTTGACCGTCGAGGAACTCGAAAAAGGAGTGAGGGCTGCCCAGCCGCGTCTGCTGGGTCGGGCCCTGACGCTGGTGGAGAACAATCACCCACTAGGAGTGGCCCTGCTTCATCGGCTGGGCTCCAATTTGGGGCAGGCTCTCCGCATCGGGATCACTGGTCCTCCCGGGGCTGGCAAGTCGACCTTGGTGGATTCCTTGGTGCGAGCCTTCCGAGGGGAAGGCTTGAAGGTGGGGGTGATCTGTGTCGACCCTTCCTCTCCATTTTCTGGCGGGGCTCTTCTTGGCGATCGGGTTCGCATGCTGCGTTCTGCCGAGGATCCCGAAGTCTTTGTGCGCAGTATGGCCAGTCGAGGCTGTCTCGGTGGGTTGGCTCGCACCACTCAGGAGGCGGCGGACCTCTTGGACGCGGCCGGCAAAGAAATTGTGATACTGGAGACCGTGGGAGTCGGGCAATCTGAACTTGCGGTGGCTTCGGCCTGCGATCTCACGGTGGTGGTGCTGGTCCCGGAATCCGGGGGAATGGTGCAGGCCATGAAGGCAGGACTCATGGAAGTGGCCGAGCTTTTCGTGGTGAATAAGGCGGACCGTCCGGGGGCCGAGGAGATGAAGCACCAGTTGGTGGATGCCTCTCGCCATCTGATAGTGGAGGGACGGAGGCCGCCGGTGGTCCTCACTTCTGCCATTAGCGACGGGGGAATTCCAGAGTTGATGAGTGAGATCTTGGCCTACCGGGCCTGGCTGCAGGAGGGGGACCGCAAAGAGAAGAAGCGCCGGGTCCAAGCCCAGGCGAGAATCCGAGAATTAGTGCGTTCCACTTTGGAAGAAAAGTTTTGGGCTCAGGAGATGGTTCAGCGGTCTCTGGCGGAAGCCGCCGACTCTTACCAGTCGGGTCAAGCCAGTCTGATGGAGGCCGCCGCCGCTTTTTGGGAGACTGTGCGTCAGGATCTCGCCGAGAGCGGCCTGATGTCTTGAGGAGTTGACGGCATGTCAAGAAGGCTAAAGATTCTGTTGGCCAAAGCCGGCTTAGACGGCCACGACCGAGGAGTCAAAGTGGTCGCTCGCGCCCTTCGAGATGCGGGCATGGAGGTGGTCTACACCGGTCTTCATCAGACGCCGGAGCAGATCGTCAGTGCGGCCGTCCAAGAGGACGTGGATGCTGTTTGCCTTTCGATTTTGTCAGGTGCGCATATGACGCTCTTCCCCAGGGTGAAGGTTCTGATGGATGAGGCTGGTCTCGACGACACCTTACTGTCAGGGGGCGGAATCATTCCTGACGACGACATGAAGGAGCTTTCTGAGCTAGGGGTCGGGCGGCTTTTTGGTCCCGGAAGTTCCCTGGAAGAAATCGTGGTCTATTTTAAGGACGAAATACCCCGTCGTAGAGGATTCTGACAGAGCCGAGAATTGGCGGGCCGGCTCGGACGTACCGTTTTTACCAAAAGAGGAGAAGTAGAATGAACATTCACGAGTATCAGGGCAAGGAACTGCTGGCCAAGATGGGCGTGCCGATCCCTGGAGGCAAGGTGGCTCAAACTCCTAAAGAAGCTGGAGAGATCGCCGAGCGTTTGGGGAAACCTGTCGCCGTCAAGGCCCAAGTTCACGTGGGAGGTCGCGGAAAGGCTGGTGGTATCAAACTGGCAGCCAACCGGGCGGAAGCGGAAGCTCGAGCCCAAGAGATCATCGGCATGGACATCAAGGGTCTCACCGTGGGTAAGGTCCTGGTGGAAGAAGCTATCGAGATCGACAAAGAGTATTATCTCGGAATCACTTTGGACCGAGACCGAGGGGCCCACGTCATCATGTTCAGCACCATGGGTGGTGTGGACATCGAAGAAGTCGCTGAGACCCATCCGGAAGCTATAGTCAAGGTTCACGTGAGTCCTCAAA
This sequence comes from Vulcanimicrobiota bacterium, assembly GCA_050486105.1. GTDB lineage: Bacteria > Vulcanimicrobiota > Xenobia > Xenobiales > JADMJV01 > JAEXNA01. Next base: position 21,138 of record JBJHCR010000064.1, on the reverse strand, counting down.
GGGGATTGCTCGACCATCATATCCGCCGGGTCGCTTTCGCTTTCGATCTGGACAAGCAGCAGCGAAAAGACTTGACGGTAATGCTGAAAACTCTCTTTGCCATGTACCTCGAAAACGATTGCACCCTGGCGGAGATCAACCCCTTGGTGGTGACCAAGGATGGTCGCATGCTGGCGGCCGATGCCAAGGTCAATTTTGACGAGAATGCCCTCTTCCGGCATCCCGAATTGGTGGCTCTGAAAGAACTCACCGAAGAGGATCCCCTGGAGCGCAAAGCTCAAGAGAAAGGACTGGCCTACGTTCGCTTAGACGGGGAAGTTGGGATCATCGGCAACGGGGCCGGTCTGGTGATGGCCACCTTGGATGAGGTCAACCGCGTAGGTGGCAAGCCGGCCAATTTTCTCGACGTGGGTGGAGGAGCCACCGCCAAGGTGGTCACCGAATCCCTCGATCTAGTGCTCTCTGACGAAAACGTTAAGGGCGTCCTGTTCAACATTTTCGGAGGCATCACTCGGGGTGACGAGGTGGCCAAAGGGATCGTGGAAGGCACCAAGGTGCTGAATACCGACAAGCCCATTGTCATCAGGCTTTCGGGGACCAACGAAGAAGAGGGGCGCAAAATCCTCTCTGAGGCCGGCATGGAAACCGCAGCGACCATGGAAGAGGCGGCGAAGAAGATCGTTGCCTTGACGAGAAACTAAGGAGCACACATGAGCATTCTGATCGATAAGAACACCAAAGTCCTGGTTCAGGGGTTCACCGGTAAGGAAGGAACCTTCCACGCCCAACAGATGATCGAGTACGGCACTCAGGTCGTGGGCGGGGTCACTCCAAACAAAGGTGGACAGAAACATCTGGACCGCCCGGTTTTCGACACCGTAGAGAAAGCCGTTCGAGAGACCGGAGCCAATGCTTCCATTATTTTTGTCCCGGCGCCCTTCGCTGCGGATGCGGTTTCTGAGGCCATCGCTGCGGGAGTGAAGATCGTCTGTTGCATCACTGAGGGGATCCCGATCAACGACATGGTGGCAGTGCGCAACGAAGCTTTGGCCGCCGGGGTCCGCTTGATCGGTCCTAACTGTCCGGGGCTTATCACCCCAGGAGAGTGCAAGATCGGCATCATGCCCGCAAACATCTTCAGTTCCGGGCCCGTAGGACTCATCAGCAGGAGCGGCACCCTCACCTACCAGGCTGTCGACGCCTTGACTCGGGCTGGTTTCGGTCAATCCACCTGCGTAGGAATTGGTGGAGATCCCATTCTCGGCACCTACTTCAAGGACTGTCTGCCGCTTTTTGCAGACGACCCTAAGACTGAACTGGTGGTGCTGATCGGTGAGATCGGCGGTTCGGCCGAAGAAGAAGCTGCAGCCCTAGTTAAGGAGCTTGGCATCCCAACTGTAGCCATGATCGCCGGTCGTACAGCCCCTCCAGGGAAACGAATGGGCCACGCTGGAGCTATCGTTTCCGGCTCCTCCGGAACTGCGGCAGCCAAAGTGGAAGCCTTCGAGAAGATCGGGGTTGCTGTGCCTGAAACCATGGAGGGCCTGATCAGCGAAGTCACCAAGCTCCTGGGAGCCGCCGTCGGGCGCTAGATTCTCAAGGCCAGCTCGTTTTAGAGAAAGACCCCTGCCGACTTCATCCGAGGTGAACGGCAGGGGTCTTTTGTCTAAACAACCAAACGACGCGTAGCATCGGTGGAGGTTAGGACTCGGCCCCCCCAAAGATTCCGAGGGAGCGTTCGGTCAGCTTATTAATGAACTTCTCGCGAAGCAGTCGTTTGTTCTCTAAGGGGAAGCCTTCTTTCGTAGAAGCATCACTGAACTTTCCTTCGGCTTGCTGAATGAGGCTCAACCAGTAGAGGACGAGGAGAATGCGGCCGACTCTTTTTTGGGGTGAATCGTGGTGGTTCTCGCACAGCCAGCGAACTGAGCGGTGGAGTCTGTTGAAGCGCGTCTGTCCGCCAACCACCGGACCCAGGACCAATTTCGAAATCCCATTCAGGAGAGGAAGCGACTTTCCGACCTTGAAAAGGCGAGTGATTCTCCTTTCTTCGTTTTCGTTCTCTCGTCGGTGGTTTAGGTAGACCGGCGGGCCCAGCGGCCAACTTTTGATTTCCGTTTGCTCCAAATACTCAAGATTTGGAGCCCCCTCGCCGGTGATTTCCAGGAGTTCTTGATGGAGTTGTGCCAGGAAGCGCTCCTCTGGGGTGACTGGAGGTTGCTGGGTTTCCGCAGCAAGGTCTGATTCTGCTGAGCCGGTCACCGCTTCCTTTGTCGAATCCTTCGAGGAGCGAGGAGAGGTTAGGCCCCAAGAGATCAGCCGGCTTGCCGTCTGCCGAGCTTTCTGGAGGCGAAACTGCACCGGGTTGTGGTACCACTGTATTCCGTTGTCCTCGAAGATGGTCTCTAGGATATCGTGAGCTGGAGAATTCCGCTCAACGACTAGGGCTGAAGGCGGGCCCTTTCCGCAATGTTCCGTAACCAATATCGGGGTCTCCAGTTCTCTAAATCTCATCAAGAGGGAGGCCCCACACTGCCGTGAACCATCAACGCGAAGAAACAAGGGAAGTCGCCAAAGTTTGTGCGCCAGTCGAGCGAAGGGGCAAGGTGAGAGGTCGCTAAGTTCCCACTTCAGGGAGGCCAGGGCTTTCACGGCCAGCCTGCGCTCACCTTCGGAAAACCCGCGTTGGTCCAAGTCCATGAGCCAATTTAAGTACGTTTCGGCCGTCCAGTTCTCCAAGAGCACTCGCTGCTGGGCCTCGAGAGCACCAAGATGTCCTCCGGAGCCTCGAGTCGGAGTCTTTAGGCCCGAAATCAAGACTCGTGCCGGCAAAGAGGACCATAAATACTCGAGTTCGGGTTTTCCTGAATCGTCGAAAAGTATGGCTCTGCGTTCAGAAAGCAGAACGATCTCGGCCTGCAAGGATCCAAGTTTGAAGGCTTGTCGGAAGGCCCCTTGAGGAGCTTGTTCAGGAATACTGAGCCTCCACTCGGCTTTAGCTTGCTCCTCCCGTAATTTTCTAAGCATGCATCGTCCAGGCAGGCCCGCCAGTGCGAGCACCCCGTCCTTACAGGCCTGAGGTATTCGCAGGACTTGCTGCGAACTCTCAAAGTTCCGGGGAAAATCCTCAGCAATAACGTAGGGCAAAGAACGACGATCTGCGAGGAATTCTCCGAGAGTCGTCTCCTGCCCACCCTGCAACTGAAGCCCCTGATAACTCAGGAGACTATTGCGCACCGACTCGCTTTGCTCCAAGCCGATCATGGAGCGCCAAACCCAGATCCGGGCCTCAAGGTCTCCCGATCTCAAAAGAGCCAGCAATCCCTGGGCATAGACACTGGCGAGTTCCTCACGGAGAGCAGACCAAAAAGCTTCGGGGATCTCTACATCACTGCAGGTGTCGTTGAGTTGGAAAAGATCGCTTTCGACCGCCGCTCGCCAGGATCCAGGAAAAACGTCCGTCCGTCGGCTCACGTACCGACCCTGGAGGTAGAGATCGACTTGGCCCTGGTTCTTCAAAAAGTGCAAGGGACGGATGACCAACTCACCTCGAGCGCTCTTGAGATTCCTCCTCCACAGCCCTGGGCAGAAGTGAGCAGGATCCTGATAGCGGTTCTCAGGATATTGCCGTACCTTTATCTCAGGCAAAGGCTCTATTCCAAAGAAGGTCGCTCTACGCTGCTCTTTTTGGACCAATTTGTCTCCATCGAGCAAGGCTAGGGGCGCTTTCAGCATTCGGGATAAGAGGGATTTCTCCAACTCCGAAATTCGGTTCGAGAGCATCACCCGAGCCGTGAATTGAACCCCAGGAGAGCCCTGGAGCAGATGACCGTGCTCGTTCAAGTCCTTCCTGAGCTGATTCAGACTAAGCAGGCGGTCTCGGTGGGAATTGCTCGAGAAAAGCGGGGTGTCTGCGAACTCTTCGAATCTCTCAGGCTGGGTCAAGAGCAATTCACGTCGTACCGATAGGGGAACCGAAGAGCAATCAAGGAGCCCAGATTCGAATTCGCTGAGCTGCTTTCGGAATTGAGCCAGAACTTTCTTGGCCTGGCGATTCCTTTTGACTTTCCTCCAGTCGCAGCTCAATTCAAATAAATCGGAGACCAGCAGGGCGCTTCCTCCGCATACCTTGGTGCAGACCAGGGCAGTCACCTCGATCTCAGCCCGGCCTCGAAGAAGAGTCACTCGAAGGCGAGTGTTCGAGGAGTCTGGAACCAAGCCAACTCGGGCATGCCAACCTGGCCCTTGCAAATCCGTAGACATTTTGGGATGACCTGCTCGCAAGGGAGGCAGAAACCACGGTTTACGCAGAGCTTCCTCGAGTTCGGAGAGTCGCAGTGCTTCCTCCCGAAAATCCACCACCTTCTTCTCGCCAAGGATTTTAGTCAGAGACTCTTGTTTTGCGGGGTTGGAAAGAACCAGAGTACGGGGGAGAGCGGTCTGGGGAATTTTGGAGCACAACTCGGTGCTCTCGATGAGATGGATTTTTTCTCTGGGACCCAGGTCGACAAGACAACGAATACCATCGGGGCGGACCGGGAGGAGCAGTTCCGAATGGTCTACCACAGGAGGGACGGGATTTCGCCTTCCAACCTCTCTCCACAGATAGGCTTCCAGGGTGGGATTGAGGTCCTCTTGCTTGAATTTCAATTTGTCGAACAAAGCCTGAATCTTTTTTCTGATAGACTCTAGAGCCGCTCGATATTTGGCACCGGTGGCACCGGTCCAATCCTCAAGGAGGTCCACCTCCTGAAAATCCACCACCGCCAAGCTGCCCGGTGGTGTGTCCAGGAGATCCTCGGTAGCTAGAAATCTTCCTTGATAGTGGACATTCAATCGACTGACGGAAAAGCTTGCTGAACTTTGCAGGCCAAGCCTGGCCTTCCAACCAGAACCGCTATGCGACCTGTCGAAGTGGTAGCCCCCTGGAGGGAGTTCCAGAGGTCGGGGGCTGCTCAACCAGCGGTCATAATTCTCCTTAACTTTGACCAATTGTCGATAGTCGGGCTCGGCGTTCTTGAGACGATTCTCGCCGAACAGATCATAGAGTATCGAGAGCACTTCGAATTTGTCAGCCCATACAACCAACTGTTCTACCTCGAGGCTGAAACGGATCGCTGAGAATTGGAGCTCTCCGGTCTGCTTGACCACCTGCTCCAGAGTGAGATGATCGGTGAATCCTTCCTTTTGGGCCAGCGGAAATAAAGGTGCTCGGCGCAGAGCCGAGTTCACGGGCTCGCCAGGGGGCTTAAGGAGGAGTTGGCGAAACTCAGGAACTCTTGGACCGTCAGGTGGGTGCTCGGAAACCTCTTCGGCCAACAAAGAGAGAGCTTGCCCCTGCAATCTGGCCAGGAGGAGCTCATAATGCTCGTTCTCAATCACCTCCGAATAGGAAGCGTCCATAGCGAGATCATCATCTCTGGCCACGGTCCGGAAATTGTAGTTAAGCTTCGGTCGCTTCACAGAAACGACCACACCGTAACGCACCAAAGTTATCTCCGAGTGGTCTTCTTGGTGCCATTCGAAGACCGGATGAGAGCCTAGCTCCTGGGTCTGCTGCTGCTCTCCGTCCAACTGCCAGGTCAGGGGATAGTGTCGGAAACGCTCGGCCAACAAAGTCTTCAGATTGAAGAACCTGTGCTCAGTCCTAAACTGCAGGACTAGGCTGCCGTCCTCATAGTTCACCTCTACGGGCTCTGAGGCGATCTCCTCGACTGCCCCAAGGGCTACGGCCAAAAGATGATACGCCACGGTCGAAGAGCTCAAATCGAAGAGGAAGTCGTCGAGGCGTTGCATTCTTTCGCTTGAGAGTTGCATACCGAGGCCGATAACCGAAAAGGTTTGTTCGAGAATGCTGATGTCCAGTCGGTGTCCGCCCGAGGCCACACAGGCTTGAGCTAACAGCAGCAGAAAATGCTCGGGATCGCTCAGTTGGAAGCGAGCCATCTTGTCTCGGGCCCGAGACTCATCTAAGCTAAAGCGCCCGCGGGAGTGGAGTTGGGTGCCTTGACGATAGACCTCGGCGAGGCTCAAGACTGAGCCTCGACTCTCTGCAGGCGATCAGTCAACTGCAAGAGCAGCCTGTTTTCTAGGGCCAACTTTCCCTCTAGTTCCAGCGCGACCTGGGCTCGACCCAAGGCTAAGGCTAACTCCGGTTGTAGCCTTGCTAAGTGGAGGAGTTCCTGCCAAAGTTTATGGTCTCGACGCAGACCCAGGGAGGCTCTCTTTGGAGGGGTGAGGGCTTGCATCTTGACCAAGGCTCTCCCCTCTTCAAAGAGCACGCAGAATCTCAGTTGCCAGGTGCTTGGAGTATCTTCAAAACCGAGCAGCCGGGGCTCCTTCTGAGCGAGATCACGAGTCGCCAGGCCAAGTTGTTTAAGCAACTCTCGCTCGATTTCTTCGGGCTCAGGGTCTTGGTCGATGGAGATATGGGCGAAGTGCTCGCAGAGAGGCTCAACTCGACGACCTAGAGCTCGGAGGAACTGCAGCCGTTCGGGGCGGGAATCACAGCCAAAGATGATGACTTCACCTTCAGCCTCTGCTGCCTTCCAGAGGGGAGTTATCTCTCGAGCATAGTAAACCGTTTCAGGAAGCTCTCTCAAGCAGTAGGTTTTTTTGGCACCGGGAAAGATTCGCACGTCTCGGAGATCGGCGATGCGCCGTCCAGGGAAATCAAGAGCCACTAAGGCTTGCTTCCACAGAGTGTCCTCATCGCTTCGAGACAACTCTTCCAATAGAGCCCCAGGGAGCTGCTCGTAGGCTGCCTTCTCCAGGGTTTCAAGCAGTCGGTAGTAGCCTTCGTCATGGATGATGTTGTCTCGGGTCAGAGTGTGTTCAAGGTGGATAGAGCGAACCTTCATAGCCACCTTGGGCAAGGGGGAGCCGGAGCCTTCCAATAGGGTCAGACCCCGATTGTAGAATCCGCAAAAGGCAGGATCCTCCCCGGTCGGTGCCAGGACGGCCTCGGTGGCTTCGCTCTTGAAATGATACTTGAAGCCCGGCAGAGTTAAATCGAAAGGCTCATTGAGCACTGAGCCGTTGAAAAGGATCTCCACGTGACTGTGCTTGCACCAGAAGGTGATCGTTTCGAGGCAGTCTTGCTTCAATCGAGGTAGCCGAAGCCTATTGTAGGGGGTGAAAACCTTGATTCGCGTTCCTTCCACCGGTTCTGAGAGTTGCCTGACTTCGAAGCTGCGATCCGGGTGAAAAAGGACTCTCCATGACTCTCCAGCGCGGCCGGTCTCCAGCACCACCAATTTGGGTTCGATGGCAAAGATCGACACGAAGCCGATGCCAAATTTGCCGATCTTGGTCAAGTCATCTTCCTTGGTGCTGGCAAAAAGTCGAGTTAGCTTGGTCTCAATGATCTCCCGGTCCATGCCTTCACCGGTGTCGCTCACTTCGACCACACAGCAAGCAGCGGTCCTGTCGTAGGAGACTTCGATTTCCACCACCTCGGTGCTGGCATCCATGCTGTTCTGGATCAGTTCTCGCAGGAAGGCCAGAGGTTGAGCGAATTGTGAAATCAAGCGTTCCAGAGCGTCGTCGCAGGAAGTCATGGCCTGAGCCTTCTTCATTGGGGCTGCGATCTCTTTGCGAACTGGGCTGCAGAGTTGCTCCACCCAAGAGGTGGCTGCTGCCGAGTTGGCTTCCACGATTTTTGAGGTCCAATGGCTTTTAAAGCGCTCGCTTTATGGTTCTGCACCCCACTGAGCACAGCTCCATCCTGTCTGGGGTTGTCGTGCCTCGCTTATGGATGTCGAACGCCCAGAGGGCACCCGCGCGCTCGGCCCTCCTCAAGTCGAAGACGTTACGAAGTCCCAGACGGGCGCCTGCCACCCAACTTCGTTGGGTACCCGTCTTTGACATTCAGAACAATAAGGCGAGCACTTTAGATAAAATTCTAAGGACAAGATCTAGAGGTGTAACACTCTATTTCTTTCCGTTTTTTTTGCCTCTAATGGGAAGGAATGAACAACTTTTTCTCCTGTGTTGCTCCCTAGTAAATAGGTATGATATACTGCCATCGTGCCGAGGGTTTGGAGCTTTCTGAACCCAGGACTCAAGTTGAGCCAGGCCGATGGAGAGGTGACTTTTGTTCATACACTTTAGAGGCAAGGATTCACGAAACAACCGAGGAGGAATACGCATGAGTAAATTGGATCTTTTCTGGGAGATTTTCAAAAAGAGCGGTTCACCCGATGCCTACCTCCTCTATAAAGAGTCTCAAGAATCCGCCAATTAAAGTCAGAATAAATAAGGAAAGCCTCCTCGTTTGCGGGAGGCTTTCCTATTTTTAGGAGAAATTCTAAGCAAGGCTCATGCACCGTCTAATCTTTGTCGTCTCTTTTGTCACCTTGGCCTGGGCCGGAGCCCTGGCTCAATCGACCACGGAGCAAAGCCAGAACCCTCAGCAAGGTCGGGATATCCAATTTTCTGCCGACCAGGTGGATTACGATGAGCAAGCTCAACGCATCCGGCTCATTGGGGATGTGGTCATCATCTCTGACGGGGTCACCTTGGAGGCTCCCTATGCTGAATACAACACTGAGAAGGAATCAGCCGACTTTCAGGGAGGCGTGAAACTGGTGGGGGAGTCCACCACCGCCACCGGTCGAGAGATGCAGGTCTACTATCCGGAAACCCGAGCCGTTCTCAAGGGAGCTGTCAGAATAGTCACCGAGCAAGGCATGGGGGCAGACCAGGGAGAGCCTACGGTAATCCTCACCGAGCGACTAGAATACGATTGGGAGAAAGAGGAGGGGGTGGCCACTGGCGGAGTTAAGATGCGCCAGGGTCTGAGACGCGCATTCTCTGACCGAGCCGAAATCTATCAGCAGAAAAACGAGGTCTGGTTGATCGGCAATGTTCGCATTGAGCAGCCCGATGGAGACTGGCTCACTGCTCAGCGGGCGGTGTACGACACCGAGACTCAGAATGTTCGGGCCGACGGCAGAGTCGTGGCCCGCACTCGACTCCAATCTGAACCCGAGACAGAGGAGTCTTCGGAAGGCCCATCGACTGCCTCTTCAGAATTGCCTCCTCCCATGTTAGCTCCACCAGCCTATCGAATGCTGCCAATGCGTGAGCTTCCGGTGCTCCCGCTTCCTTGGTTGGATCAGCGGTCCAAAGTCCAGCCCTGATCCGGTCTACAGCCAAACAGCCACCGGGGTGAGTTCGAGTTACACGTTCACCTGGGAGGGCCAAACCACCACCGGAGAGCCGGCCCACAACGGCAATTACGAATTGGTGGTGGCCGCCGGGGGTGTCAGCCAGAGCGTGCCAGTGCAGGTCAACC
>JBJHCR010000064.1:0-11830 GCA_050486105.1 Vulcanimicrobiota bacterium | reverse complement strand
GGGTTACGGCTTACTACTGCCCGGGGTGACCTGGCTGGCAAGCCTGGGTGAGCCCGCAGCAGGGGAGAAGGTGGCTTTGGGGGGGTAGGGGGTCGTGAGAACACCTTGAAGCCTCAGGCGTTTCCCCTGGACTCCTTCGGCCCTCCTACGCATCATCTGGCTTCAAGGAAGGAGGCGGCAGCGGCTACTGGGAACTGCCGTCAACATGATAGCACATCGATTTGTCGGGGCCGCCATGGCCTTAACGTTCTGCCTGAGTGGAAGCGTCGCTGCCGAACCCGGTCCCTCCCTTCTTGGACCTGCGGATTCGTCTTTGATGGCAGACGCTTCTCGAGATGCGCGCCCGATAGACCTCGGCGGTCTGCAAGCCAGGGTGGCAGAACTCTCCACCATCTCCGACCCCTATTTGCGGATGAAGCAAGCGGCCTCCATCGCCCGGAGCATCGAAGGGTCGCCCTCGGACAGCCAACTGGCTCAGGTCTTGATCCCTACCTTGGAAGCAGAGATCATGAAGGTTTTTTCAACCCTAGACCTCTACCCAAAGTTAGAGCGCCAGCACGGGCATCAAGAGCCGGTCTGGATTGCCGATCGCGGCTATGTCACGGCCCAAGGCTTGTTGGCCCTGATCGCATTAGAGCGCAGGCAGCCCAAGGAAGAACGGCGCCAGATCATCAGGAAATTAGCCACTGGACTAGCAGCCCTCAGCCGACCGGATCGCTATGAGTATCCCTTCGGGGCGCATCTGAGTTGGAGTGACACCGCTCCTTTCGCCCGCCTTGATGACGGCACTCAACTCCCGGCGGCTTTTTTTCGGGCCGATCGCGCCTACGCCGTTGAGGCGCTCACCGAGGCTTCAAACCTCCTGGGAAATCGAAATTTGCTTCAGAGCGCTGAGCGGGAAGCCCTGGGGATGTTCACGCATTTGGTCATTTTTGGGGAGCCGATTCGAGGCTTTTCTCCAGCTTTGGAGATGGCCGACGAGGAACCCTTAGAAAGCGTCTTGCCCCTGGTGAAAGGCTTCTTGGCCCTTTATCAGGCCACCGAGAAAAGGCTTTACGCCGACCTTGCGGCCCTGTCGATCTCCGTCGTGCCCGGAGGGCTGAAGGCGATGGCTCAGCGACCCGAGTGGAAGAGCCTGATCGAAGCCATTGAGGAAACTCCCGCCAAGCCCCTCTTGGCCGCCACTCCCGTCGATGACCCCATCTCCTTTCAGATCATGGAAGCCGAAGAGGGCAAGGTGGTTCATCAAGCCATCGAGACGGTGGATTACGAATCACCCTTCGGCCGTCCCGGACGGCTGGCCCAGATGGGACGTGAGAACACTTTTTGGATGCGCTTCGATGTGCCCACCGAAGACGACTACATGTTTTATTTGAACTATCTCCAAAGCGATGTGGGAGGGGGATTGGTCTCGGTGATGATGAGGATCGATGGGGATCGCATTTTTCAGGTCCCTCTGGGAGACGTCGATGGAAGGCCCATTCTGCGTCGAAAATTTGTGGACGGGCCTCGGCCCTTACGCGCCGGACCGCACTCTTTTGGGATCCGGTTTTCCGGCCTGCTGATGACCAAGCCTGCCCTACTGGATTCGGTGGTGGTGCAACCGGCTATCGAACGGCGGCAGTTCCAACTTCCCAATGGGGACCGACTGGTGCTCATGCGCAATGTCAGCGATCAAGTGGCTCGCACCGATCTGGACAATTTTAGTCACTGGCCTCCAGTAGAGAGCCTAGTGCTCGATGGGGATGCCGAACGGGCAAACCTCGGCAGCGATGAGGACCGAAGGCGGCGGAAGCGCTATATGACTCTGCCGGCCTATGGAGTGGCCTTGATTCGTCTGCAGCCTGGAAGGGCCGACTTCGAATGAGTCAGGCTGAAGTGCCCGAACTCAACCTGGGCGGTTTGTCCACCGAGGACACCTTGGCCGAGTCCGCCCATCTAGACCGAATGTCGTCGCTTGAGATCGTGGCTCTGATGAACACCCAAGAAGACCGGGTTCGCCGGGCCGTGGAAGCCGCCGCACAGGAGGTGGCGGCCGTGGTGGAGCGAGTTTCGGAGGCCTTTCGTCAGGGGGGGAGGCTGTTCTATGTGGGGGCCGGCACCAGTGGGCGCTTGGGCTTGCTGGACGCCTCCGAATGCCCGCCAACTTTTGGCACCCCTCCAGAACAGGTTCAGGGGATTCTGGCCGGAGGCTTGGCAGCCTTCGAGAGGGCCGTGGAGCACGCCGAAGACCGCCCAGAAGATGGAGCCCGAGAGTTGAGGCGCCGAGGGCTGACCTCAAAGGACTGTGTGGTGGGAATCTCGGCTTCGGGGCGGACTCCCTACGTGTTGGGGGCCTTGCAAGAGGCTGGTCGACAGCAGGCCTTCACCGCCGGAATCTTCTGCCATCCGCAGGCCGCCATGCGACCCCACTGTCAGGTGGCCATCTTCCTCGACACCGGTCCGGAGGTGGTCACCGGCTCTACTCGTCTCAAGGCCGGCACAGCCACCAAACTGGTGCTCAATCAGATTTCTACCGGTGCTATGATCCGCTCCGGCCGAGTATTGGGAAACCTGATGGTCTCACTGACTCCCACCTGCGAAAAGCTGGTGGATCGCTCCCTGCGCATCGTCAGCCAAGCAGTGGGCTGCAGCCGAGAGCAGGCATCCGAATTGCTAGCTCGCAGCGACGGTCGAGTCCAGGTGGCGATCCTCTTGGCTCGAACCAAGCTCCAACCCGAGCAAGCCGCCTTGGCCCTAGAAACCGAAAGCCTGCAACAACTCTTAGATCGTCTGGGAAATCGATAGGGTCCGTCTGAGCGGTATCCTCACAATCTCTGACAGAGCACCGTAGCCAAAAGCGCCAGGGCTGCCGGAGTCCGAGTGGTAGCCTGGCAGCCCTTGCCCACCGAATCCAAACCGCGACGAACGAATTCAATCATAATCAGATTTTGCATCCAGGCAGCCCGAGTCTCGAAGGGCGCCGGGGAAATGATCTTATATGCTGACCTACAAAGCCATGTTCAAATTTGTCGATGGGGGAGTTCATGCTGAAGTGGTCGACTTCCCTGGGGTGATTTCTTGCGGCGAAGACCTCGAAACCGCCCGACGGAACCTGGCTTGCGCTCTGACCGATTTGGCCGAGACTCATCTGCTTGCCGGCGAGGTTTTGCCTCTGCCGAAACCCGAGTTGGCGTCAGATCAGGACCCAGACTTAGAAGAGCCGATCCATCTTCTCTTGCAAGCAGCTTCGCGCCTTCAGATTATCCCTGATGCTCGGGCATCTTGAAACGCCGCTAGCTTCTGGCTTATTTGCGTAGCTGCGGGTGCAGGTTGCTTAGAGAGGGTGGGTCTCATTCTATCTGGGAGAACTCCGCCAAGGGCCTCAGAGCAGCCGTCCCCAGGCATTCCGAAATTCCCAATTTCACAGCTTTGAGGATATGTGAGCAACTAGGATTGCCCAAACCTCACAACCTCTGACAGATCGCCGTCGCCACAAAAGCCAGGGCGGCTGCCCCGGCAATGATCTTGGCCGAACGCTTCTTCAGCTTCCAACCGGTTTCGCGGTCCTTCACCGGGCCGAGTTTGTCCTCGGTCATGTCTTTGTCAGCCAGAGCTAAGGCCACGCAGGTGCGGGTCTTGGCTTGAAAAATCCCTAGAAAGCCTACGAAAAAGGGGATCATCGGCATCCACTGCACCCAATCGGGCTGGGCTACCACCTTCTGGTAACCCACTAGAGCGAAGGCCACCACGAAGGAGGAGTAGGCCAGGTTCTGCCTCTTGGTCACCTCGCGTTGGCTCAGGTTGTGGCAGCCGCAATCAGCTTGATCGAGGGAGCAACCCTCAGGCGTGGGCGGGCTTTTCGGTCTCATGACTTCCTCTTTCTTGAACGTTGGGCTGCGATGATTCCGAGCGGTAGATCTTGGCTCCGAGTTCTTCCCACAGGCCCCAAGACGAATCGGAAGTAGAGTTGATGGTCAACTGGAAACCTTGGCTCAAAACTTTTTTCAAGCCTTCCAATCGACTCTCGGTGGCTGGGTCGAGTTCGCTGACTTTCAGCAATTCGAGACCCGGACATAGAATGTGGGCCCCTCGAGCCTCGACCTCCAGCTTCGGATAGCCTTTTTCGAGGGCAATTCGAATGCCCCAGGGGATGAGAGTCCAGGGGTTGTAAAACCGGCTCTTGCTGAGCAATTGGAGTTGCACTCTGTCGGTGTAGAAGCGCAGGGAATTCTGGGACCGATATTGGTGGATGGTGGACATACCTTTCTCGATGTGGGCTGTGAGATTCTGGTAATCCCTGTGCACTCGCCCCGGGTCCTCACCCTGGGCGTGGACTCCGTAGGGGTGAGGTAAAAGCGGGTCGTATTCCGACTCATGGATGCCTCCATCTGAGTAAAACTGATGTTTGGTGAACTCCAAATAGTCCTCAAAGGTTTTTCGAGTGACCACCATCCCGTACTTATCGGGATTGCGATCGAGGAGAGAGCCGGGCTCCGTAGACAACGGAGTCACCGAGATTTCACTGAGGATGTGCCCATAGCGCACCACCAGATGTTGGGTCCAATTGAAGGCTTCAGCTACGTCTTGGGGGGTTTCACCGGCCAGACCGAGGATTCCGTAAATTCCAGCCTCCATGTTCGGAGACCGTCCAACTTTGTCTATCGCTTGCTCAAAATCTTGATTTGAGCAAAACGGTTTGAGTTGATTCTTGCTAGCCAACTCATAGCGGAGTCTTTCTGAATAGCATTGGGCATCGAGGGAGAGAAAAACCGAGGCGAACTGCTCTTCCAGGAGATCGATGAACTCTAAGCTGGGGAGCGACCAGGCGTAAAAGAAGAGATGGTACTTCTTCTTCGGCATGCGGCTAAACAGTTCCTGATAGTAGTCTCCTCGATTTGGATCGGCGATGGGGTCGAAGTCGAACATAACGCTGTTTTCGGACCACTTTGCCATCACTTCCACATCGTGGAGCACATGCTCGATGGACCGATAGAGGTAGCCTTTTCTTCCGAAGAGAGTCTTCTGCCCGAGAGCTGAGCCTCCGCAGAATAGGCAGGCGCATTGACAGCCCTTTCCGGTCCAGATATAGGGAGCTGAATGGCCGATATTGGCCAACTGCAGGGGGTCGCAAACTTGAGTCAGATCGTCAAGAAGACGGAGGTCTTCCCCATCGTCGGTTTGCACGTAAGAGATGGGGAGGTCCATTCCCTTTGCGGTCCTCAAGTTTGCCGTGGGCTTACCCTTAAGATACTCCAGTAAAGGACGTTCCCCATCACCCCGGATCACTGCGTCAAAATCGGTTTGAGACACCAACTCTTCAGCAAAACTGGTAGCGGTCTGACCTCCGGCCACGCAGCGTATTTTGGGATTGACGCTCTTGATGAATCGCGCCAGCTCGACCGCTCCGTAGAGCGTGTCCCACCATTTGCATGAGATGGCGACAGTCTTGGGCTTGTGCTTGGCCAGCCAGCGCGAAACGTTCCACTTCCAGTCGGGACCGTTGGCCGAATAGGTGAAGGCGGGCTGGCCATTTCTAACCAGGTAAGAGGCTAAGGTTAGGGTGGCGTTGTTGAAAAGCGATCTCGTTCCGTCACTCCGCCGAGGAGGATTGATGAACAGTACCGGTTTAGTCATAGATGTCCCATTTCTGCCATAGACTTCAGACCGAGATAGTCAAGTAGGCCGGTTATTCTCCCGTTCCAGTCGGTCTGGACCTGGTGGGTTTCCCCTCCGCAGGGGAACTTCAAGGCCCGGGAGTGGAGGAGCAGACGTTTGATGCGAAAGCGCTGAAAAAAATCGGCATTGAGTTTGTCGTCGCCGTGCTTGCGGTCATTGATGATGGGATATCCCCAGCCCCTCAGGTGCCGGCGCAGTTGATGGGTGAGGCCAGTGCGAGGTGAGAGCTCCAGCAAGGAGAAGCGAGCCGTGGGGAAGCGCCCTAGGGCTTCGGGGAATTCCGCGGCTTTGAGCAAGCGGATCGCGGTGAAGGCTGGCTTGCCGCCTAGGGGGCGGTCGATGGAGTGCCGGGGCTGTTCGAGGGAGAGGGGCCACCCCCTGACCACCGCCTGATAGGTTTTCTCGACGGTGCGCTCAGCGAAGGCGGTCGAGAGTTCTCGGGCGGCGTCTTTAGAGCGAGCCATCACGATCACTCCTGAGGTTTGCCGATCCAGGCGATTGACAGGATAGATTTCGAAGCCGAATTGTTCCCGAGCCAGGCTGACCACCGTGTGACGATCGTTGGCCCCCCGGGAACGGTGAACCACTAGGCCGGCAGGTTTGTTGAAGGCTACCCAGTCAGCAGTCTGGGCTATCACATCCAGGGGTTCCACTCTCACCAATGTACCTGGCAGAGGGTCTGGAGTCCTTCGTGGTTCGAGTTTAGGCTGGAGTCCAGCCGGCGGATTTGAGCACGGAAAGTGCGGCTGGAGTGACAAAACGAAAAACCCGACGCAGTCCATCGGTGTTGATTAAAACGAGATCTTTCATAGTCCAATCCTAAGATAAGCCACCCCTCCGGTGTCTTAAGAGGTTGTTAACAGTCGGGGAAAATCAGAGGGTAAGTCCGCTTATGGATATTGCTCTTTGGGCAAGGGAGCGGCCGGGATCTCAGGGGGAGTGAGATCTGGCTCCAGGGTGATTTCAAAGAGGGCGCCTCCTTTGGAGCCGGTCTTGATAGCGATCTCGCCCTTATGTTTTCGAACGATTTCGCTGCATATGGCCAAGCCAAGTCCGGTCCCTCGCCCCACCTCCTTGGTGGTGAAAAACGGCTCAAAAATCTTTCCTCGATGAGCCTCGGGAACTCCAGGACCGTTGTCTTCGACGGAGGCCTTGATCTTGGTTCCGGAAGTCTTGGTTGTCACCTTGATGACAGGATTGGGGGTTTGAGTCTCAAGCAGGATATCCCGAGCATTAGCGATCAGATTGGTTATCACGTGGGACCACTGGGTACCGTTGGCACGAAAGGCCGGCAGATTGTCGTCAAGTTGGCACTTCAAAGAGATCCCGTGAGACGAAAGTTCTTCTTCCATCATTTCTGCCACCCCTGAGACAATGCTGTTCAAATCGGTGTCCGTACGCACAAAGCGACTGAAGGTCAGACCCTTTTCCGTCTGAACCGGAGAGCGGGAGTAAACCAGCAACTTATTGATGATGTCACGGCATTTGACCACCGCATCGTTGACGATGCTCAAGCGCTTCTTCTTATTGGGATCCTCTTCTTTTCGCAAGAGTGAACTGACCATAGTCAAGACGGCTCCCAGGGGAGTGTTGAGCTCGTGGGCCACTCCAGCGGCCAAGCGGCCGACGGAAGCCAGATGGTGCTCCTCACCCATTTCAGCCTCCATTTCGGAGACTTCTGCTCTGGCCTTGCTGCGCAGATCCAAGACTTCGGCTTGCAGTTCGTTTTGAGTCGTCTCCGCCCGCAGCCCGGCAACCACCAGAGACAAAAGGCGGCAGGTGACCTGCAAGAGATTTCGCTCTTTTTCGTCGGGGCGGTGTTCTTTCTCCCAGAACAGAAGAAGGGCAGCCCCGTCCTGACTTGGGATGGGATAGGACAGTAGGAAGCGCCCCCCTTGAACGGCTTCACCGGGCTCGTCGGTGTTGATGGCTTGAAGCAACAGGTCGCGGACCACCCCCGGGCCGGTGACTTCGGCGCTCTCACCACTTTGGAGCAACTTCTTGGGCCCCGAACCGGAACTCAAGTACAAAGCGATCCCGCCTGCTTTGGTGCGCTCTTGATACTCCCGGCACAGGTCTTCAGCCTGGGCCAGCAAGCCGCCCTCACCCACGCCGGTTCCTTCGAGAAGGCTTAGAATGTCCTTGATGTATTTGTCTCGGGATTTGAGAGCTGTGGTAGCCACAAAGGCCGCCGCCAGGATTACCCCTGAAGAGCAGGCCCAAAAGGCGTAGATCAAAGCGTTGGCTTCCACTCGGTCGAGTTTTGCAGAAAGCCGAACCGTTCCTGCCCAAGTGTTTCAAGGCAATGCTCGCATTGGGCCATCTCAATTCTGGAAATTCTGGTGAAAACGTACCGGTCCACCCTCTTTCAAAGAAGGAGAGCCCTCCCTGCCCACAAAAGTTCCCAGTCGATTGGTTAGGTGACTCAGTGGCAGAGAAGATCTTGGTCGTAGAAGACGACCCCCTAATGTTATCGGCTCTCGAGATCCTTCTCGAGGACGAAGGGTACGAAGTTACGACGGCATCCTCAGGTATGGAGGCTATCGAAAAGGCCAAAGGGGAGAATTTCGACTTGGTGGTTTCCGACGTCCGCATGGCCGAGATGGACGGGATCGAGACTTTGTCGAACGTCAAACAGCAGCAGCCAGACGCTCGCTCCATCGTGATCACCGGCTACGCCTCCCCGGATATACCGGTCCAGGCCATCAAACTTGGGGTGGACGACTATATCATGAAACCGTTTGATGACCGGCAGTTCGTGGCCAGCGTCAAACGTTGTCTGGAAAGCTTTCGACTTCAGAAAGCTTACGCCACCGGTCTGGCGAATCAATGGAAAGACTTCTCCTCCATAATTCGCTTGATGGCCGAAGGGGTGGAGGAGCGCGATCCTCATTTCGCCGGTCACTCTCGGAGAGTCGCTGAGATGTCGGCCAGGGTGGGTCGGCGGGCTGGTTTGTCCCGCGAACAGTTAGAGATTTTAGAATTGGCGTCTTTTCTGCACGACATTGGAAGTATCGGGAGAAAGCGATCCTTTCTGGACCGAGCTTCGGAGTTGGTCGAAGCCGAGCGACAGGAGTTCACGGAGTCACGCACCGAGGCCTCGAAGAGTCTGTTCTCTAGTTCTTCGAGTCTGAAGGAAGTTTTTCGAGTGATTCTCCATCACCACGAGTGGTTTGATGGGTCGGGTTTTCCCGATGGCCTCAAAGGAGAATCCATACCTCTCGAATCACGCATCCTCTCGGTGGTGGAGGCCTTCGATGCCATGACCAGTCCTCGTCCTCACCGGCCACCCATGAGCCATAATGAGGCTAGGCAAGTCTTGGAGAAAGAGGCGGGTACCCATTTCGATCCTCGACTGGTAGAACTTTTTCAAACCGTCATGAGTGAATCCGACCATGAGGAGGAGGATCTCCCTGACGATGAGGTGCTCAGCAAGGAGAGACAAGCTGAGCTCATGCTCGGTCTGGCTCAGACCTATCTGTCTGCTGGGGACCTCGAGACGGCGGCGAAAGCCTACGAAGAGATCTTGACCCTGTTCCCCTCGGGCGCTAAACCTCGACTCCAACTAGAGGCAAGAGTTGGTCTGTCCCTGTCTCTGGTCCATCGTCGCCGGTTGGAAGAGGCTCGGGCTGCGATTGAGCAAGCTTGGAGCGAATCCCCCGGGGAGAGCGGCCTATTGCGAGGTCGAGTGGCCAGAGTTCGGGGCTTGATCCTGGGTCTTCTGGGGCAGGTCGAACAAGGGCTGGAATATCTGGAGACGGCTGAAGAGCTCTTCTCGCTCTGGGAGGCTCATGCTGATCGGGCCTTGACACTGCTCTACAGGGGTCGGCTCCATTTGTCCAGCGAAGCCAAGGATAAGGCTCTCGAAGCCACTTTGGAAGCCGTTCGCCTGATCGATGACCTGGAGCTGTCGTCGGTGCTCAAGGGCGAGCGCTACCTCGCTATTCCCCTATTGCTGGAGACCGGGGCCGGTCACTCTGAGACCGCAGCGGTGGAACGCTTGCTGCTGGGTTTCGGGTGGGACAGCATCAACCCGTTTCTGAGCGAGGTTGGAGAGGAAGCCAAAAAATGGGCCAAGGAACTTTTCGCTGCCCGAGAAGGGGTCAAGACTTCTCCTCCCCTGTCTCTCTATGGTTTCGGGAAATTTCGGGTGTTCTCCGGGGACAATGAGGTCCACGACAAGCTCTGGAAGACTCGCAAGTCCAAGTGCATTTTTGCTTACCTTGCCACTCAAGCGGGCAAAGATGTGGGCGACGAGAAGATCATGGATATGTTTTGGCCGGACAATCCCCCGGATAAGGCCAGACAGAGCCTCTATGCGGCTTTGTCACACATGCGTAAGGCCCTGGAAGCCGGAGGTGAGCCTGGCGAGAATGAGCGAGTTGTTCTAGCCAGAAAAGGCTTCTATCGGTTCAACGATGACCGCCCTTGGTTCTTTGATATTTCGGAGTTCGAGCGGCTTTACGATCTCGGTCAGGCCCACTTGAGAGACGGCAAGGAAGACGAGGCTATCAGCTCCTTCCAGAAGGCGGAGGGGCTCTATCAGGGTCCTTTCATGGAGGGCTACTATGCCGATTGGGCTATTTATCTCAAAGAGAATCTTGAGATCAAGTATATTGAGATCCTGGAAACCATGATGGAGCATTTCTTTGCCAAGGAACGATACGAAGTGGCCTGCGACTACGCCAATCGCCTATTGCAGATCGACAATTGTCATCAGGAAGCCCATATTACCTTGATGACCGCTCATGTCGAGCAAGGCAAGCCTGCTCTGGCCATCCGTCAGTATCAGAGCTGCACTCAGGTGTTCAAAGATGAGCTGAACCTAAGCCCACCCAGCGAGATGACTGAGATGTACCTCGAGATCACTGCCTGAAGTTGGGTTCGGTGAATCCTTGAAATCGATCTCCTCGTCCAAGTCTGCCGTCTCCCTTGAGAGCATGACTCAGGCCACCGCTGAAGAGGCAGATCGCCTGACCGGTGAGGTCATCGGCGGAATGCTGGAGGTGGGTCCACTCCTGGGAAAGGGGGGGATGGGAGTGGTCTACCAGGTCCACCATCGCGAGTGGAATCGGCAGTTGGCTATGAAGGTTCCTCTGAATCTCGGAGACGGGGCCCAGTTCGATTTGAAGCGTTGGGTTCGGGAAGCTCACACCTGGATTGACCTCGGGCTTCATCCTCGCATTGTCTCTTGCTGGTTCGTTCGAGAATGGCGGCATGTTCCGGTGCTCTTCTTGGACCTTTGCTCTGGAGGCAGCCTAAAGGAGCGCCTCGAGCAACGTTCTGGGCCGCCCTCGACTAGTGATGAGTGGGCTGAAGCTTTGGGCTGGCTGATTCACGCCAGTGAAGGTCTCAGTTACGCACATCAACTGGGATTGGCTCATCGAGACATCAAACCGGCTAACCTCTTATTCGATTCTGAAGGCTCACTAGCTGTCACCGACTTCGGCCTCAGCAAGGCTTTTAAGGCCGGGGACACCCCGGTGGTCAGCAGCAATCAAGGAGTTCGAACCAAGCTTTTTCAGAGCTCTGCGGACGTTTCCTTGACGAGAACGGGAGTGATGACGGGGACCCCTCACTACGCTCCTCCAGAGCAGTGGATGCAGAAAAGTGTGGGTCCAGAGGCCGACATTTATTCCCTGGGAGTAGTGGCTTATCAAGCGCTCACCGGACGACATCCGTTCGAGCCCCCAGGAGAGAGTTGGAATCTCGGAAAGCTCATTGGCGCCCATCTCTCTGCGGTGCCTGAATCCCCGGCTGTGCATCGACCTGAGATCCCCACCTCCTTGGCCGATACCGTGCTCGCTTGCCTGGCCAAACAACCGGGCGACCGCCCATCGTCGCTTGCCACGGTGCGCACCAGTCTGATTCAAGCGTACTCCGAAATGGTAGCAAGGGAGTACCCCTATGGTGTTCCCCAGCCACTCTCGCAACGGGCTGACTCTCTGAACAATAAGGCTGTTTCGCTCTGGAGTATCGGTCTACAAACTGAGGCGATGCAAGCTTGGGCCGAAGCCGACCGTATCGAGCGGAGCCATTTTGAGGTCTCTTACAACCGCACTGTCACCTCTTGGCTCATGGGCCGTCGAAGTGTGTTCGAGACTGAGCAGGCCCTGCGAGATTTGGCCTCGGCATCTCTGCATGGTCGCGCTGCCTTAGGCCGATTCCTATT
>JBJHCR010000063.1:0-23183 GCA_050486105.1 Vulcanimicrobiota bacterium | reverse complement strand
ATGCAAGACGGCCCATTTTGAGGCCTGGTCCAGAGCTGCGATAACCAGAGCAAGAAAGGCGATCGAGGCGGGAGTTTTCAATCGTCGACCTCGGTCAATCGATGGATTTGTTCGGCCACCAAACTCGAAGCGGTAGACTTGAGAGCTCTCCTCTTCTCGTCATCGAGTTGGTGGTAAATATAGTAGGCCCCTAGAGAGAGAAGTGCTCCAACTGTTGCCACGGTTAAGAGCCGCCCAGTAGAAAAGGGTTCTCCCTCCCCGTCCTCAGGCTCGAGTTCAACAATTTCCAATTTCTTATCCGCCATTTGGCTGCCTCCCATCGACAATCACGACTCAGGCCCGACCTTTACCCACCCGCGATAGTTCTCCTCCAGACTCAGCACGGCTTTGAGCCAGGTTTCGAGCACCAGGGTCGCCGCCTTTCGGTCGTCAGCAGAGAGATCTCCGGGGACCCGCAACTCGAATAAGCCGTGGTCGACGACCACGGCTTCCGGCCGGCCCAAGTTCTCGGCAAATGCGATACCTAAGTAGCCGGTCAAAGCAGAAAACGCGGCACAGACCACGTCTCCACCATCGTCGGCTTCAGCAAACTCAGCGTGACCGGTGCAACGGAGAAAGTCCAGTGTGCCATCATCGGAACGAGCGAATACCACCGAAATCATGACTTGCCCCTCAAAGTGCAAAAAGCCCATCTCGTGGGAGACGGGCCATCAAGTTTCTCTCAGCTGCAGCGAGGTAAGCTAACTCTTGATCTCTTCGATCCGGAGTGCGGTGTAGTGCTGTCTATGGCCCTTTTTCACTCGGTAGCCTTTTCGTCGCTTGTACTTAAAAACGATAACCTTACGAGTCCGATGCTGCTCAACGATCTTCGCCGTGACCGAAGCCCCATCGAGATAAGGCTTTCCGGCCTCAACCTTTTCACCCTCGCCGGCCAACAAGACCTTGTCGAGAGTGATGGTCGAACCGATTTCGCCGTCGAGCTTTTCGACCCTGAGGGTGTCTCCGCTCTTCACCTTGTACTGCTTTCCGCCAGTTTCAACTATCGCGTACATCGGTATCCTCCAAAAAGTGTTTTCAGAATCTAGCACAGCCTAGTACTAGTGTCAAACTTTTCCAACCAACCAGGTGCTGCCCTGCAAGATTATATTGACTCCCCCATGACCGCAACGGTATCTTAGGAAGGTGAATAGCTTCGCCGAGAGCCTGGCCCTTTTTCAAGCCCAAATATCCGAACTGAATCGGCTTGCCGACGAGGCTCAGGCTTGCGCCGATCTTTTGCGTCAACAAGCCGAAAAATACCGCAGAATCCTGGAATCTGAAGACCTTACCCAAGAGCGTCTCAATAGCCTTCTGGCAGAGAGGCAGCCTCCTCCGGTGTCGAACGCAGCCTTTCGGCTGACCGAAGGCCTCATGTGAGACCTTTTTCCTTGAAGAGCCAGGAATTCTGCTGTCTTCTCCGAAAAACTTGACGATTATTCAATATGTTGATTTAGGGTAAGTGGAAGCATTAATGGCAAGAACCGAGGTATTAACCAGTGTCGACATCGGAACCAGCAAGGTCGCCTGCCTGATCGCAGAGGCCGACTCTGACGGGAATGTGGATTTTGTAGGCCACGGCCTCAGTCCGTGCTCCGGGCTCAAACGCGGGGCCCTCATAGACCCTGAATCCACCGTCCGGGCCATCGAAGCAGCGGTCACCGACGCCGAACGGGAAGCCGGCTACTCCGTCAATAATGTGATGGTCTCGCTGACCAGCGAATACGTTCATTCCCTCTCCTCTCACGGCGTCTGGGCGGTGTCCAATCCAGAGCAAGAGATCGGGGTCAACGACGTGCGTCGAGTCCTCGATTCCGCCCGACTTGTGGGCATTCCCTCGGACCGGGAGATCATCCACGTCATCCCGCGCGGATTCACCGTAGACGGCCATGAAGGGATCCGAAATCCGGTGGGCTTGTCCGGGCTTCGATTGGAGGTCGACACCCACATTGTAGCCGCCTCCACGGCTTATCTTCAGAACCTGGGTCGCTGCCTAGCCAAGGCCACTTTGGAGATCGACGAGGACGGACTGATCGCCTCATCTATGGCGAGCGGCCTCTCAGTGCTCACCGCCGAAGAACGCAAACTCGGCACAGCCATGGTCGACATTGGAGCCGGGACGGTGGACCTTTCGGTGTTCTGCGATGATGAGATCGGTCACTCTGCCATCTTGCCTCTAGGAGGTGACATCCTGACCCACGACCTAGCCAGGTTCTTCCGCATACCAGCGTCTCAAGCTGAGAAATTGAAGCTGGAAAAGGGGATCGTAGCTCCTACCTACCTCGATTCAGACGAAAAAGAGCGAGACACCGAGCAAGTCCCGGCCACGTCCCTGTCTGGGGAAGAGCAGGTTCAAATCTCTCGCTTTGAAATGGCTCAAGTGTTGGAGGCACGGCTGTTGGACATTCTCGAATGGGTCGGTCAGGAGATCAAGAAGGCCGAACAACAATCCCTGGTGATCACCACCCTGGTGCTGACCGGCGGAGGAGCTCAATTGCCAGGGCTTGCCAATCTCGCTTGCCGGGAACTGGACATGCCGTGCCGGGTGGCCGCCCCTTGCTACCCCGACCGATTGCCGGACCAGTTGGCCTCTCCAATATACTCTACCGCCGTGGGACTCATTCTCCACGGGGCCTCACGTCGAATGCTCCCGCACGAGACCATTGCGGGTTCTTCCAAAGTCAAGGTCATGCTCGGTCGGGTCGGGCGTTGGCTTGCGGAAGTCTTCTAGGGCTCCAGAGTGCGCTGCCCTTACTGCTCCCACTTGGACAACCGAGTTCTCGACTCCAGGCTCACCGACGAGGAGCGGTCCATTCGACGGCGCAGGGAGTGTGCCGAATGTCAACGGCGCTTCACCACCTACGAACGTTTCGAGGAAACCGTCCTCATGGTCATCAAAAAGGATGGCCGCCGGGAGAAATTTGACCGACAAAAGGTCCTCCACGGCCTATTGAGAGCATGCGAAAAACGTCCCCTAACCGGCGACCAGATCGAGGAACTGGCGTCAAATCTGGAAACGTCCCTGCGGCAAACCAGCCAAACGGAGGTTCCCGCCGCCAGCATCGGGGAGTTGCTGCTCGAAGAACTCCGAGAAATCGACCCCGTAGCCTATGTTCGCTACGCTTCGGTGTACAAGGATTTCGACGATGTCTCGAGGTTTATCGAAGAACTCCAAACGTTCGACCGCTGACAGAGCCCACCTGAATCCCAAGGATCTGGCCAGGAAGTACTTCCTGGTTTCGAGTGCGGAGGCGCCGGGGCCACCCACGCAGGCTCGGCTTCCCGGCGTGCCCGTGGGTGTGGCAAGGCGCTTTTGACGCGGTTTGTTTGACACAAATAAGAAAAAAGCAACGTAGCCAGCCGGGATGGATCCGTGCTCCAAATCGGGAACTACTTCCTGGCCGGCTCCTAAGCAGGCAAATTCGGAGTGCTTGCATAACTTGCCCCTCCCGCTCGTTCTGAGCGCCAACAAGTCGCCGAGAGGGCCAACCCGGAACTTTAGCCCCCAATTTTCTTGGGCCTCGGTCGAGCAAGAAGGAGACAATCTTTTGCAACTGTACGAAGAGATTCACGAAGCCGCAGATTTTTTGAGAGAAAGATTCCCCGAACCAATCGAGTTTGGCATGATCCTAGGTTCAGGGCTTGGGGCTCTAGCCGAACTGGTCCAAGACCCGGTGTCCCTCCCCTTTCAGGAGATTCCCAATTTCCCCCAAAGCACCGTAGAGGGGCATCAGGGGCGTCTGGTCCTAGGATCGCTTGAAGGTCGCCGAGTTGCCGTGATGCAGGGTCGAGTTCACGTCTACGAAGGCTATCCTCTGGCTCGAATCACCCTGCCAGTGCGCGTCATGAAGGCCCTAGGTGCCCATTCCCTAATGGTCACCAACTCCTGTGGAGGAATCCATACCCGCTTCCTGCCTGGAGATCTCATGCTGATCAACGACCATCTGAACCTTATGGGCGACAGTCCCCTCATTGGCCCCAACGACGCCCGCCTTGGGGTGCGATTTCCGCCCATGAGCTGCGCCTACGATCCGGAATATCGAGCTCTAGCCCACAAAGTAGCCCGAACTCAGGGAGTCACCTTAAAGGAAGGCATCTACTGTGCCCTCACCGGCCCGGCCTATGAGACCCCCGCCGAGGTTCGCTACTTAGAGAGGATAGGTGCCGACGCCGTGGGGATGTCTACCGTCCCCGAAGTCCTAGTGGCCCGCCACTCCGGGATGAGGGTCCTTGGGGTCTCTTGCGTCACCAACGTCTTGCACGCCGGCCCATCTCAAGATACCCATGAAGACGTCTTGGCCTCAGCCAATGACGCCGGCCCCGGCTTCCAAAAGCTACTCTTAGGATTCCTCAAAGAGGCCGGCCGATGAACCCCGTCGACTTCATAGCTCGTCGCCGGGACGGATTGCCCCACAGCCAAGAGGAGATCTCCGAGTTTGTCTTGGGACTCACCGATGGCTCCATCGAACTCCATCAAGTTTCAGCCTGGCTCATGGCCACTCGCCTGAATGGACTATCCGAAGAGGAGACCATCTGGCTCACCCAGAGTTTGATCGACTCGGGAGAAACGGTCGATCTCAGTGCCCTCGAAGGAATTCCGGTGGACAAACACTCCACCGGTGGAGTGGGAGACACTACCACCCTGATCGTCGCTCCTTTGGTAGCCGCCGCTGGAGGACAAGTCGCCAAAATGTCCGGCAGAGGCCTCGGTCACACCGGGGGAACCCTGGACAAGCTTGAGTCGGCGGGAGTGAAAGTGGACCTCACTAGAGAGCAGTTCATCTCTCAGGTGCAAGACATTGGCCTTGCCGTGATCAGCCAAACAGCCAAGCTGGTGCCGGCCGACGGCGTGCTGTACAGCCTGAGAGATGTCACCGCAACCATCGACTCTGTGCCTCTGATCGCCTCCTCGGTGATGAGCAAGAAGCTCGCTTGCGGGGCCCAGGCCATCGTTCTCGATGTGAAGTATGGTGATGGGGCCTTTATGTCCACCAGGGACGGGGCTCGCGACTTGGCCAAGCTGATGGTCAAAATCGGGAAGGGTCTGGGGCGCTCAGTGCGGGCCGCCTTGTCCCCCATGGACCATCCTCTCGGGGCGGCCATCGGCAACGCCCTGGAGGTTCGGGAAGCGATCGAAGTTCTCACCGGCAAGAAGACAGGGACGCCCCTGGAAGAGGTCAGCCTAGCCCTAGCCTCGGAACTGTTGGTGTTGGCACAGCTGGCTGCAGATCGGGAGAGCGCCTTACGAAAAACCAAAGACCTTCTGCAATCCGGTAAGGGCGCCGAAAAGCTGGCCGAGATGTTCGCTCGCCAAGGAGCCGACCCTGCACTCATAGAGCATCCGGAAAGACTACCGAAAGCGCCTGTTGTGACGGTGGTTCCGGCTGCCCGGACTGGTTATCTGGGGGCACTATCCGCTCGTCGATTAGGGCTTATTGCTTTAGACCTTGGAGCTGGTCGCCTCCGAAAGAATGACCAGATCGATCCCGCCGTGGGCCTAGTCCTCAAGGTCAGAGTGGGCCAAAAGGTCCAAGAAGGTGAACCGTGGATCGAGGTGCACGCGAAAGACCAGGAAGCTGCCAGCCGAGCCGTGGCCGCCCTGGGAGAGTCCAGCAGTTTCTCGCCTGAACCGGTGCAAGTAGAACCAGAGATCGCCGAATGGGTCGGATAGAGGGTCGCTTCCGCCCTCTCAAGGCTCTTGAAGGACAAGCTCGCTTCATGAGGAAACCCTCGGGGGGATTAGGGAGAGATCGGTTCTCTCATCGAAAGGTCAAAAACTTAGAGCAACTCGGTTCTCTCACGACGAACTCGAACCTGATTTCAGGAGCGAGGGACCCGGCCCTCAGAACCGAACAGGAAACCGTTTGCTCGTGGGACAGCACCGTCGCCCACGGGACTTGAGAGAACGTTCGAGGAGAGCAACTCCTTGGGATCATATCGCAGTCAGGGTTCATCAAAGACCCGGCTTCGCGGCCAATCCAACGAGACGTTGAACGTTCGGCGGTGGAAGAGACACGAAGCTCCCGAGTTTGGAAGCTTCTGAAGAAAAATTTAAAACTTAGAGGTCAAGTCTATGGCACGCTATCAAGCTGTCCGCGGGACCTTCGACGTGCTTCCCGAGCAGATCCCTGCTTGGAATCATCTCGAGAAGACCGCCCGCAATATCGCTAACCGATTTGGTTTTCGGGAGATCCGCACCCCTCTCTTTGAACAAGCAGAGCTTTACACCAAGGGAATGGGGGTGATGGCCGGCCTAATAGAAAAGGAACTCTGGACGTTCCAAGACAAGTTTGGCCAGAAGTTGGCTCTCCGAGCCGACATCACCGCCGGCACCGTTCGCGCTTTCCAGCAGAACAGACTTGCGGAGCGTCAGCTCCCACAAAAGTTGTTTTACCTGGGTCCCGTCTTCCTCTTGGGCAAGGAGGGCGAACAAGGCTCTCGCCAGGGCCACCAATTCGGCTTCGAGGCCTTAGGGAGCGACAGTCCGGCCCTCGACGCCGAGGTCATAGCCTTGGCCTCAAGCTACTGTAAAGAGGTCGGTCTGGAAGACCACACCATCCGTCTCAACTCCGTAGGATGCGACGAATCGAGGCCCTTATATCAGCAAAAGCTGCGAGATTACTTCAGCGCCAATAGTGAGCAACTTTGCTCCACTTGCAAGAGAAAGTACAAAACCCACCCTGAGTGGGTTTTGTCCTGCGAGGAAGAGGGATGCCGGGCCTTGGCCCAGGTTGCCCCCACCATCTTTGCTTTGCTTCCTGCCGAAACTCGCTCCCATTTCAATAGGCTACGAGAGTATCTGCAAGCTATGGAGTTGCCGGTAGAACTCGACCCTCGCGTCGTGCGAGACTCAGAATACTATAAGAGGACCGTTTTTGAGATCAAGTATGGAAACGTAAGCCTAGGCTTCGGTGGGCGTTACGACAACCTAGCCGAGCGCCTAGGAGGGAAAGCCACACCGGGTGTAGGCTTCGCGCTCTCCCTAGAATCGATCCTGGACCAGATCCAAGACCAGGACTTTTCAAGCAATGAATCTCCTACCCTGATCTATTTTCGCCCAGAGGGACCGGAATCAGCCAAGCTTCTGGTTCCCTTACTGCATCAAATAAGAAGTCAGGAAGTCTCTGCAGAACTCGACTACAATGCCGAATTCGACAGGGCTCAAGCCCCTCCTGAAGGTTGCCTCTATTTGGTGACCCTGGACGAATCGAACGCCTTTCGAGGCTCGGCGGTGATCACCACTCTGAGTGACAACAAAGAAGAGAGGGTTCCCATCAGCCGCTTGGCTCAGAAGATCCAGCAATTGATTGGAGCTTCTCCTAAAGAACAGGATCGAGTTACTCCCAGCGGACGGAAAAAGCTCAAACGAGGACGCAAGCGGGGCGACGAGTTGCCCGAAGCCAAGGTTGTCCCTCCCGAAGAGCGCGTCGAGCAACAGGTGAAAACCGAACGCGAAGTTCAAGAACCCAAACCACGCCAACCGAAAGCCCGCAAGGATTCTAGGAAGGGCAGCGAGACTCGAAAACCTCCTAGAGAAGCACCTGAGCCCAGAGCGAAGGCGGCCGAAAAGGACCCCCCTAATCGGGAAAAGAAAGCCCGAAATCGACCCGAACGCCCGACCCCTTCGGACGACGGCAAAGCCATCGTACCAGCGTTGTTCCTTGGTGCGGTTCCAGCCCCTGCGACAAAACAGGAACCTCCGGCCCAAGCCAAGGAACCCTCAGGGGGGAAAAAGCCCAAGAATGCCCAGAGCAATCAAGCTCCGCCTTCATCGGACCTGAACTGGTCCATCCTTCCTGGTCAGGAATCACCTTCGGGGAAAGCGGGTAACGGCTCTTCTAAGTCGTCCAAGAAGAAGGAGAGCAAATCATGAACAAGAGCTTGCAGACTGCCGAGGAACTCGCCACCATAGGAAGAGATTTCGAGCTCGCCGAGATCACCTATGAAGATTCAGAGGTGGCCTTGGAGCTAACCTTCGAAGCTCCAAGGTCCGAGCCCTCGGCTCATTTCAACCCGCTAGCTTTGGCCCAACTCGCGAACCTTGGAAGTATCGGAACACCTACCGCCTCCCAGGAAGCACCTCAATCGAGCAGCGCTCCGACACCTTCGAAAGCTCAAGGAGAAACCATAAATTCGCCCCTAGCTGGAGTGTTCTATCGCGCTCCCAGGCCTGATGCTGACCCCTTCATTGAAGTGGGCACTCAAGTCAACGCTGGACAAACTCTATGCATCGTTGAAGCCATGAAGTTGATGAACGAATTAACCGCCGACCGTCCCTGCCAGATTCTGGAAATCCTGGTGAGCAACGCCGAAGCCGTTGAAGAAGGCCAACCTCTTTTCGTCATCTCGTTTTAGACAGCTATGTCCCTAAGAGAGCTTTTCGCCGTCCAAAAACGTATCCTGGCCTACATCAAGCCGTACTGGAAAGTGGTGCTCGCCGCTTTCATTATGACTGTTTTTGTGGCCGTGGCTCGCCTATCTCAGGCCAAGTTCGTGGGTTGGATCTTCGAACTCATGACCGAAGACCAATTCTCCTACGCCCACGAGCACGGCCCATTCTACCGGCTCAATCTGATCATCGGAGCCTTCTTGGTCTTGATGGTCGCCATGGGCCTAGGCTCATTCTTTCAAAAGTATCTGGTCGATCTGGGTGGACAGTCTGCCATACGCGACATCAGGAACAAAGTCTTTGTCCATCTTCAGTCCCTGTCCCTGTCGTTTTTCGATAGGATGCGACTCGGAGAAATCCATTCTCGGTGCTCCGGTGATATTCTGGCAGCGACCTCCATCTATACCACTTTGTCCGATTTTCTGAAGAACTTCTTGATCGTCAGTATCGCCATGGGTTGGATGCTCTACCAGGATTATCAGATGACTTTGCTGGTATTGCTCTTGAGTCCCATTATCGGCCTTGCGGTAGGACGATTTGGAAAGCGTATGGGCGAGATCACCGACAGTCTTCAATCCCGGGTAGCCGATCTCTCAGCAATCATGTATGAGAATATCTCTTGCATCAAAGTGGTCAAAGCCTACAATCGAGAAGACTATGAGGTCGACCGGTTTTCCCAGAAGAACGAAGAAAACTTTCGCACCCAGATGAAATTGGTCCAAGTAGCCTCCACCCAAAGCCCGGTGGTCGAGTTTCTTGGGGCTCTAGGTATTGTTGCCATCGTCTGGTTTGGGGCCACCCGAATCCTCCAGGGCCAAGCGAGCTTCGCTCAAATGACAGAATACTGGACTTTGTTGGTCATGACGACCCAACCCATCAACGCCTTGTCGGGCTTTTATTCCAACCTCCAGGCTTCGGCCGCCGCCGGGCGACGCGTCTTCACAGTGCTCGACACCGAACCCAACGTCGTTGACGCCCCTGAGGCCATCGAACTCGCTCCGGTCCAGGGTCACATTCGAATCGAGAATGTCCACTTCTCTTACGAGCCAGGCAAGCCCATTCTCCGAGGAATCGACCTGGAGGTTCAACCTGGCGAAGTGATCGCCATCGTAGGGCCCAATGGAGCAGGGAAAACCTCTTTCGTCAATTTGCTGCCTCGATTCTACGACCCTGAACAAGGACGGATCACCATCGACGGCCACGATCTGAGAAGCGTTACACTCCGATCCTTGCGCTCTCAAGTCGGCACCGTGATCCAGGAGTCCGTGCTCTTTGGCGGAACCATTGCCGAAAACATCGCTTGTGGCCGAATCGACTTCACCACCGAAGACATCGAGCAAGCCGCCAAAGCCGCTAACGCCGATGAGTTTATCCGGCGACTGCCTGAGGGGTACCAGACTGCCATCGGAGAGCGCGGAATGAGGCTCTCGGGAGGACAGCGCCAACGGATCGCCATCGCTCGAGCTCTGCTCAGAAACCCCAGAATCTTGATTCTCGACGAATTCACCTCGGGTATCGACACCGAATCAGAAAACCTCATCACCGAGGCCATCGAGAGAATCATGCGAGGACGAACCTCCTTGGTTATTGCCCACCGCTTGAATACCATCCGGCACGCTGATCGCATTATCGTAATCGATGCTGGACGCATCGTTGAACAGGGAACCCACGAAGTGCTGCTAGCCAAAAACGGACTCTACGCCAGACTCTACGAAGCCCAACTCCGGACTCCGGTCGGGGTCGCCGAGAAAGAAAGAAAGGGCGCCTAGAAGGCGCAGTGAACCCATGATTCCCATCCTCCAACTCAAGACCCAGTACGCCCAAATTCAGGAAGAATTGGAGGCGGCAGTCATAGATGCCTTGCGAAGCACTCACTATATCTTGGGTCCACAGGTCAGCGCCTTTGAAGAAGAGTTCGCTCGGTGGCACGGACAAGACCAGGCCGTCGGGGTCGGCTCCGGTACGGAAGCCCTCCACTTGGCGGTGAGAGCCTTGAATCTTGGTCCTGAGGACGAGGTGCTGTCGCCCGCTTTCACGTTCATCGCCTCGGCCGGTGCCATTGCCTTGGCGGGAGCCAAACCCGGCTTTTGCGATATCGAGCCTTGCCTTTTCAATATGGATCCCGTGGACCTCGAAGCACGGATCACCGAAAAGACGAAGGCCTTGGTGGTGGTCCACCTGTTTGGTCACCCGGCTCCCATGGACGAAATCATGGAAATAGCCAAGAAATACAAGCTGGCGGTAATCGAAGATTGCGCCCAGGCCACCGGAGCCGAATACAAGGGTCGAAAGGTTGGCACCATAGGAGACTTTGGGTGCTTTAGCTTTTTCCCGAGCAAGAATCTGGGCGGAATTGGCGACGGGGGAATGGTCCTGGCCAACTCTTCCGAGAAACTCGACCAGATTCGTATATTGCGCGGCCACGGCTCTCGAATCAAGTACTTCCACGACTGTCTGGGGACCAACAGTCGTCTAGACGAGGTGCAGGCTGCGGCTTTGCGGGTCAAGTTGCGTCATCTTGAGCGTTGGAACCAGGAGCGTCGAAGAGTGGCTCATCGCTACATCAGCAACCTCAAAGACCTGCTGCAGGTCCCGGGAGAGGCTCCGGATTGCCGTCACGTTTTTCACCAATTCACCGTCCGAGTTCCCGAACGAGACCAGTTCAAGAGCTACCTTGAAGAGCATGGCGTCGGCTCCATGATCTACTACCCTGTATCGCTCCACCAGCAGCAAGCCTTCGGCCATTTGGGCTATGCTGCTGAAGATTTCCCCGAAACCAGAAAGGCCCAAGAAGAGGTGCTCTCCTTACCCATGTTCCCAGAGCTGTCCAACCTGGAAGTCGACCAAATCTCCCAAGTGGTCGCAGCTCGCATTCAGAGCACTTCGGTTTCTGCCTGACACCATGCTCAACCGCCTGGGGAAAAGGGTTCGAAGTCTGCTTCAACGAGAGATCAGCTTGGAGATGCAAGTTTGCGCTGCCCGCCGAGAGCGCGAACCCTTCGACCTCACCGATGTCGACCTTTTTGCCCATTTTCGACCAGTGAGCATCGATCTCGAAGAAGCCAAGAGAGCAGCTCGACAAGGTCGGATCACCGCTGCTCAAAGAAGCCTGGCCGATCATCTTAGGGATCGATTGCGACCTCGCTTCTTTCTTCATCCGGCTCAACGTGAAAAACTGGTGGGGCAGGCCATCAAAGATGAACGTCCTGTCAGAAAGCTGCTGAAAGCCGCCGAGGAAGCCCGAAGCAGAAATTTTGCTCCCCTGGGTCTCAAGACCGGCTTTCCGAATGCCATCGACTGGTTCAGCGATTTTCAAGACAGCTCCTGGATCTTTGGCGCCGATTCCGACCTTCGCGACGTGCTCAAGCGACCGAACGAAGAATCAGAGAAGGACATGGGCCCTGTTGAGGCAACCTGGCTGTTCAATCAACACGGACACTTCACCACCATGGGACGCGCCTATTGGCTCACCGGCTCGGAGGCCTTGGTCAGTGAATTCGTGGTGCAGGCTGTTGATTGGGCAGAGCGAAACCCGGCCCTCTTTGGAATCAACTGGATCGACCCCACCACTATTGCGGCCCGGACGGTCAATTGGATGCTCTCCCTGCCCCTCTTTCTAAGCTCAGAACAACTTCAAGACGAGGTAGCGGCGCGCCTAGTGCGTGCACTGCTGGTCCATGGAGCCGTCTTGGCTGATCTACTCAGTGATGACAAAGTTGACTTGAGCGCATCTGAAGGTTGCGCCGTCTCAGCAAGCCTATGCCTGCTCAGTCTGACACTTCCCGAGCTCAAGCAATCTCAACGCTGGTACG
This sequence comes from Vulcanimicrobiota bacterium, assembly GCA_050486105.1. Classification (GTDB taxonomy): domain Bacteria; phylum Vulcanimicrobiota; class Xenobia; order Xenobiales; family JADMJV01; genus JAEXNA01. The sequence continues at coordinate 10,946 of JBJHCR010000063.1, read as the reverse complement.
AACTCTCCTCAGCGCTACTACCCAAGCGAGCTTGGGAAAGTATGGGGCGTGACGGTTTGCACCTGAGCGGCTCGGCCAGCCGACACCGTGAGCTCTTGGAATGGCTCCTCCTCAACGAGATCCTGCATCGCCTCAACGGCTTGCCCTCGCCCAAAGGACTCCGAGAGGCGGTGGAAACCGCCTGCGAAAGCTTGGCCTTGATCACTCCTCCCGATCGCATCGCCTGCGACTTGGGGACCACCGGGGCAGTGACCTTCGTTGGACATTTTGTGGGCGCCACCGAGCACAGCCGCCGCTTGCTTGCCCTTGGCGCCATCGCTTGCCAGCGCGACGACTTCCGACCCGGAGTGGAAATGCCTCCAGAACTTTGGTGGTGGTTGGGTCCCCAGGCGGAAGGGCTTTACGAAGGCATCGACATCGGCATGAGCGGAGTCTCGAAAACTAGAAACTACAGCGAGGCGGGTCTAGCAGTCTCTCGAGACCGTTGGGACAGGCAAGCCAACTGGTGCCTCTTGCGCGGGAGCCCCAAAACGTCCCTCCTGGAAACCACGGCCCCGCCACCGGCCTCTATCCCGCTTCACGATGACAGTCTTCACCTGTCGTTGTGCTTGGGGGGAGAATCCGTCTTCATTGAACCCGGGGGTCCTCCATTCACCCATCTGGTCCAGCCCACGTTCGCCCGAATCCACTCCCATAGCGCCCCCCGAATCGGTCGGGAACGAGAGCCCTTATGCCTCGAGCGAGTCGCCAATCGGTTGGAAGAGACCATCTTTGAAACCAGCCTTGGAGGGGCTGCTCGATACCTGGGAGCTCGTCGACCTGTATGGTTGACTCCCGAGGAGCCCTGGACTCTCTGGAGGGAGGTCCTCTTTCTGCCGGAATCCAAACACGTTGCCATCAGAGACTCTTTCCACGGAGACCCCGATCGAGAGGTTGATTTTGAGACCAACCTTTTGCTGTCTCCTCATCTGGACATCCTCATGCGTGGAGACATGGGCTGCCTGATTCGCGGAAAGAGTTTGCAAGCTCGTTTGGTGCCCATTTTCCCTTGCCGATTCCGCTATTCCCTGCGGCGGGGTCAGACCAAGCCGGTGAGTGGCTGGTGCTTTCGCGATCAACGAGCAGTGCCCACCTACACTCTTCGCTACTTCACCAGGATAAAGGCCCCATTCTCCAGCTATCTGTGGTTGGTTTGGGACCCCAACGACACCCGGGTTCCGCGCACCGAAGACCTGGATCGGCAGTTCGCTCAAGGACGAACTCGGCTGAACCTCGACCAAGAAGACTAGCGGACTTTAGAGGCTGGGCGCCGAATCAACCCACATCGCCAGACTCGCCCTTTTTCCGCGCAGGGAGGCGCAAATTCTTGCAAATAGGTCCACTATGAGCGTCAAATTTGCAATTCCAATGACGAAAAAATGCATCCTTGGGCTCGGGGCGATTCGGCGCACTGCTTCTTTACCTCCACCAGACCAGGAGAACGATGCCGCTGCTGACTTGCAACAGCGGAAGAAGCCAGCGAAAAAGCCTCAGCAAGCGCTGTTCACGCTCGGGGCAGTCGGCGCTGTTCAAGACCGCAGCGCAACCCACCGTAGTGGCAAAAATCCCGGCCAGACAGTGGAGAAAGAAGGCGTCGGCCAAAGTGAGATAGCCGAGTTGAGGAAGATGTCGAGCAAAGACCATATTGTAGGCCACCAGGCCCAACATGGACACCACCGGAACCTGGGGATTGGGCGGCTTATACCAGAAAACAGTCCAGGGGGTGGCGGTGATCAGGATCAGCGGTAAAAAGTAGTACCAAACGTGATAGCCCGACAATCTGCTGATGTGGAAGCTGAAAGAAAGACGATTGGCCGCATTGGGATCGCCCCCTCCTAAGCTCACTTCCTCGGCTCGAAAATCCTCGATCCGCCACTGAGAGTCGAAAGCCAGAGGGTCCACGGTGAAAGCCCCCGGGTCGGTAAAGAATCGTTCTTCTCCCAACTCGTCGGCAGGCTCGAGGTAGAGCTTCAAACGATTCGAATCGAAAGGAAACTGTTCGAAGCGAAACTGACTGTTGAGCCTGGCTTGAAAGGCAACCTTGAGAACCTCCACCTGCCGGCCGTCCACCTTCTGACGGCCTCGGGTCTGATAGAAAAGGTGCAGGCTTTGAGCGTTTACCACGTGGAAGGTCGGCTGCCACTCAGAGGGTCGGGCTTCCGCAGGCCAAGTGAGATAGAGATCGCCATTGACGGAAAAAGTTTCCGTTTCGGTGTCGACAGCGTTGAGGTCCAGCAGATGGAGTCGAACGGAGACCTCCACCGGCTCAAGCTCAGGTTCAGCCAGAACCGAACTCGGCAGCGGAGCTAAGACCAGGAGACAGCATATCAGCCACCGCCTCCACACTGCGCCTCGAACCTGCCCATCATTGTTCATCCGCCTCGGATTCCTAAAGACCCAACCTTGTCCTGCAACCAAAGAAGGCCCGAGGTCGACCCCTCCGCCCCAGTTGCAATGAACCTTCGTTGCGGATGTGGCCAGCGCCAACGCCGCAGTGATCGGGCCTGTTCGGCAGCAGCCTCCTGATATAGACGGACCTGCCAAGCTTCATGGGGAATCAATTGCCAAACCAATTCAGAAGAATCTGGGGGCATAAGCCCAAGAGAAAGAGACTCGCAAAAGCGACACTCAAGCCCCCTCGTTCCCGAGGTTTGAGGTCAACGGCCACTTCACACTTAGGTCCAGAGAACACCGAAAAGAGCGAGCGCATGATGGTGGTGGCATTTATGGCGGTGAGCAGGATGAGCAGATAGGCCAGGCTGGGAAACTCCGAAACGGATCCTTGGAGCAAGAGGTCCTCCGAGATGAAGCCGAGGGTGCCCGGAAGACCCACCATGGCTAGTCCAGATAGCATATAAGAGGTGGCCAGAGCTGGTGTCGACTCGAAATCGCGACCCGGCTCGAGAAGGGAAATGTCCTCACCTCGGCGGGCTATAAGGGCCTCGATTGACATCGCAAAAATAGCCATGGCAAGCCCGGTCAATAGCCAGCAGGCGAGTGCACCGGCCCGGCCCAGAGAGTTGGAGTTCTCCAACCCTAAAGCGACCAATCCGCTCTGACTGATTAGAAGATAGGCCAAGATCCGCTTCAAGCGAGTTTGCACCGAGGCCAAAACGGCCCCCCATAGAGCCGTGAGGATAGCGATGACGGCCAGTGCTAGGTGGAGAGTGAGAGGAGTCTGCCCGGACAAGACTTTGAGATGAAGGAGAACACCCACTTGAGGAGTCACAAAAGCGACCACAACACCCATGGGAGCTGCCTCCACGAAGCTGGGGAACCAACTGTGAAAAGGTAGGCATGCTTGCTTGATCATGAGCGCCCCGGCGAAGAGCAGCAGGTAAGTCGAGCTGTGCGGTACGGCACTGGCGATTAAGAGCAGGGCAGCACTCGCTCCCAAGTAGAGGGCAAAAACTCTCCCAGCCTTCACGCTGCGCTGCCGCAACTCCAAACCCGCCAAGGCGATGCTGCCGAGCCAAGGCAAGCTCAAGAGCCAATTGTCAGGAAGGAGAAGATATGAGTTAGAAAGAGCCGCCAACAGAAGGATGCTGGCATAGGAACGAGAGGTGGTATTGGCCAGACGGCTCATTCCGGTGGCTAACCAGGAAATGCAAGCCACCATCGCGGGGAACGGGTACCACCACTGGGTTGATCCTTGGAGTGTAACGACCGCGAGGACCGAGAGCGAGATACCACTGCTCAAGATCGTACAAAGAGTAGCCAAGGATCTCGCCTTGCGATTCTCCTTGCAAGCCAGCACAGGCAAAACGGCCATCGTTAAGACAAAAATGTTCACCAGAGCGACGATTTTCATCTCAGAGCCTCCACTTTGTTAGGAGCGGAGTCGCCCATCTCCATGACTCTGGCCTCCAAGAATTGCTCGACGCGATCGAGACACCCGAATATCTTCTGCCACCAGTGAGCAAATCCGAGAACCAAGACCTCCGAGTATCCACGCTCCAGGGCCAAATGATACAAACGAGTTTGCCACGATTTGGGCAGGATTCTCTCATAGTGAAGACCCATTCGAGGAAGCACCACACCCAGGGAGGTTTCAATGTGATGGTAGTCGTGCAGCACGCTGGGGGCTCTGAGGATCTCCAAAGTTCTTATGCACGCGTGTCCGATCATGTGCAGCACGGCCAGGTGAGTGAAGCCGAGACCTATCTCCATGAAGATCAAGCCCACCTGCGTCATGGAACCGTAAGCCAAAGCGCTTTTCACATCCGACTGCACCCGACCCACTAGGGTGCCGTGCAAGACAGTCAAGGCTCCTATCCCCACCAAAAGCGCTCCAGCCCAAGGAGTCTGGGCTATGAGGGGAGTGGCACGCAGCATGAGATAGGGCCCCAAATGAATGGACAAGGCGCCGTAGAAAACTGCGCTAGAGGGAGTGGGACCTTCCATAGCTCGAGGGAGCCAACCCCCGAAGGGCACCAGCGCAGATTTGCCCATACAGGCCATCAGGAGCAGAGCCACTATGAGAAAAGCCGTTTCCGGCTCACGGACCGCGGCTAATCCGAACCAAGAGTTCTGTCGAGCCGAGAAAGCGGTGTTTCCCACGCTGTGATGCATAAAGACCACCGCTGCCAATAAACCGATGTCGCAGATACGATAACTCAAGAAGGCTCGAACTCCCCCTTGAGCTGGGCCGGGTCGGTGGCTAAAAAACCCGATGAGAAGAGCTGAGCTCAAGCCCACCAATTCCCAGCCGAAAAATACAAGATCGAGACTGCCGGCAAGAAGGACGACTTCCACCCCCACACCCAACATCAAGATGAGAAGATAAAATCTTAAGAATCCCGGCTCCCGATGCATGTAGCTCTGGGAGAAGTTTCCAATCGAGCCGAGGAGCAGAGCGGCCAATCCCGCGAAAGTCAAGGATAGGGGGTCGAAGGCTAAGAGTCCGACAAAGCGGTAGACACCAAGGGAGTACCAAGTTCCCAACTCCACCAAACTCTCGCCCGATGCGTATTGACCTAGGCTCAAGAAAGCGACCAGTGCGGAGAGGAAAAAGGAGCCATTGACGATTCTCGCTGTCCACTTTTCAGGGAGGGGAAGCTCGAACCACCATATCAGGCTCAAGGCAAGGCAGGCCAGACCCGGAATGGCCAAGATGAAAGCGCCTAGGCTCGGCATTTCAGAGCCCCGCTCTCATACGTGCAATAGGTAGGTGTTCTCTATGTCCCTGGTAGTATTGCCGCGACTTCTCGAGAGTGGGAATCCCTTTTGAGCAAGGGTGATATTCAACGAATCGTCCCCCTTCATAGAGCCAAAAAATGCCTCCGCTAGGCGACTGGCAAACAAGGTTAATCCATCCTCTGTCCACCAGACCCATGAGCCCGGGTCGCTGATTGAGAACTGCCAAGAGAACCTCCGGCTCCACCTCGACAATATTGAGCAAGCGCATGGGCTCGTGAATCTCCACCATTTGCCAGGGAAGTCCGGTCCGCAAATCCGAAGAATGGCCGTCCATAACTCCCAACAACCCGCTCACATTATGGGGGAGTTTGGTACCGCACCCATACCCTGACGGGTCGATAGAGCTGAAGTAGTACTCGAGATTGATGCCTGCTCCCACCGGTCCCACCGCCTCCAAGAGAGCACCTAAAATGGTCCCGTCGGGATCCTTGCTGCAATCGTAAGAAACCAAAAAGGCACGCCGGTCCAAGAAGAGTCCCCGACTCCGTCGGCGTCGACCTATGAGGCAAAGGGAGTTGGTGCAATGCCCATATTCGGGGCGAGGTTGGGACAAAGTGACAGCGCGAGCCTGCACATGTCGATAGGCGGCATGGGGCGAAGATGTCAAGGAGACATTCTCAAATCTTCGGCATCTTTCGTGGGCGTCCAGGATGCACGCCTTGAGAAAGAGAGCTTGAAGCTCGTCCATCTCTTGGCGCAACGCGGCAGGCATAAGATCGAGATCGTAATAGACCATAGAATCGTCGCAAGTGTTGTGGTATCCACCCACAAACCAAGTGGAGTCAGGGATGTTCATCCCAAGTTCTTTTAGATTGAGGCGCACTCGGGGATGATTGGCCATCATCGCGAAAGCGCGCGCGTTGGGTCCGCCTCGGCCTCCCCCGGTCGCCCCGCAATCGTGAGCCGCTTCGTGGGGATTGTTGAGACTAGAAGAGCCGTGACCTACCAAGAGAAATAGGGGTGCAAAGCGAGAGACTCCCATGGTCTGCAACCCGGACTTGACGATCTCCACCATCTCCTCCACGGTGAATCCCTCAAACAAACCTTGTTCGTTCGGGCCCTCTTCCAGGCATCGTTCAAGTTTCAGACGGGTGAGGGTCGGTGGAGAGAGAGTCTTTTCCAAGGTGTTCGCCAAACGGTGGAACAAAGAGGGGAAAAGAGTTTGACCCAACAGAGGAATGCCTGCCAAAAATCCAGGAATGGCTGCCAACACCCCCCCTCTCAAAACACTATTCCTGCTGGCCCTGAGCACTTGCCTAAAGGCACCCAGGGTTTGAGAGAAGGCTCCACCACCTCCTAACCCCACTTCTCGCAGCAAATGCTTGGGACTCTGAGTTGGAGGACAAAGGGGCAGAGCGTGGGGGTCCCCTAGACCCTGATAAGCCATGCAGACCCCGAAAAACCCGGCGTATCCCAGGGTCTCGAGGTTCGCACAAGACTCCTCTAAGTGGCGACGCAAGGACTCTTCTCGGTCGTCAATGCAAAAAACGGCTTGAAAACGAGGGTTCAGACAAGACTTCGATTCTCCCATCGCGTGGTGCTCCTTCAGGGCGTCGAGCACCTCATTTCGGTAGTGGCATTCATAAGCTGACAACAGGAGGCGTCTCCTCTTGAGTTCATGAAAGTGGGCCACTTCCCTGAGCCAGGCGTAGGCTTTCTGATCATCGCTCAAAACCGTCTCGTCAAATCCGGCGCATTGCGCTAGAACGAAGGATTCAAAGGTCAAGGAGTAATTCGGCTTCATGGCTTTTCGACTGGCTCGCCTGGGCACTGGGCTCTGCTCAGCAAGGTGAGCTTCCAACTGAAAGTAGATAGCTAGAAAGTCCTGAAGACTGACCGGCGGACACTCTACCGGGGCTAGATCGGGACGTTTCTCAAGAGCGCTCACCATCCCCGCCCATCCTCGAAGGGCCAGGGCGCGATCCCGCAAGGCACCAAAGCTGTCCTCCGACCCGATCCCTAAGCGGGTAAAGGCTTCTTCGAGGGCCATGGATGAGGTCCATGAGCCATCGAGTTGCCGGCGCAGCCGATCCCTCAAGCCCTTTTGCCAAGGCAAAGTGATTCCTAGATTTCCCGAATAGAGACGCAAAAAGCTTCTGTACAGTCCATGTCTTTCGGGCATGGGCCAGTAGCTGACACCTTGGTCGAGGTAGGCCCCGCAAAAGCGAATCAGAAAAGGATGGATATGGGTCTCCAAATTCTGTTTCGGGCTTAGAGTTGGGGAATTTATGGAAGGGCTTTGCCTCAGAAGAATTTGCCAGAGCGAAGAAAGGCTCTCCCGACCTACACCCCTCTGCCTCAGAAGCTCTCGAGTTTCCCCAGGCACTTGGGGGGCGATAGAACAAAGCAAGTCTCCCTCTTCCAAGAGATACCTCACTTTATTGCTCTGGGGTATGTGAAAGAGATGGCCCAAGCGAAAATGCTGGAAATCACGACGGGTCCAGGGCACGAAGGGCAGCGCTAAAGACTCACCTCCGGTGCACTCTTGGTCGAGGACAGCTTCGAGGTCCGCGGCGTGAATGCGTCCGGCCTTGAGTTGCTCGATGAAGAAGGATTCCGCGGGATATGGCTCTCGATGCAGAAGGGCGGCCCCAATTTCGACCCCTCGATGGAAGTCCAAGTCTTCAAAATGATGCAACGTATTGTGGTGCACAAAGCGCCGGATGGGTGCTTGACTGGGGAGAAGGTGACTCACCTCATCCACCAAGGACGCGAAATCAAATCTCTCGTCCAAAGTCGATCTAGGAAGGGAGTTCACGAAGCCTTCCTCTTGGAGGACAAGGGATGATCAGAACTTGCCACCAGTTCTTCTAGCCCCACAAAAACGAGTTCCGCATCCGGCCATTCGTCGGACATAGCTTTCAAGTTTCTGATGAAGGTGTGATCCACCAAGACCGCCCTACTCACATCGAGAACGACAGTTTTGATACCATCTGGGCGCTTTTCTAGCAGTTTTTTCACCCCCAAGAGGGTGCTGAAGATGCCGGCTTGTTGAACCACGACAAACATCTTTTGGCTCTCTATTCGGGTCTCGAACTGAGGCCTGAGGAAACTGCTGACTCGGGTGCCTCGGGCCAGATGCATCAAGATCTTTAGGCTAAGACCAACGACCACTCCCAACAGCAGGTCTGTGGCCAGAGTGGTCACCAGAGTTACCAAGAAAAGGCTGAGCTGATCCTTGCCCAGGTCTCGGGCGTGCCGGAATTCCGTGGGCGAGGCCAACCTAAATCCGGTATAGACCAGCATCGCGGCCAAGGCTGCCAAGGGGATGCGGTGCAGAAGCCCGGGAGCTAAGACCACAAAAAGGAGCAGAAGGGCCCCGTGATAGAAGTTGGACCAAGCACTCTTTGCTCCAGCATCGATGTTCGCCTTGGACCGCACAATCTCGGAAATCATCGGGAGTCCGCCAACAAGGCTGCAGATGAGGTTTCCGGCTCCCACCGAGAAGAGATCCCGGTTGAGATCAGAAGCCCGTCGCCGGGGATCCATGGCGTCTACGGCTAACACGCTGAGGGTGGATTCAATACTTCCCACCAAACAGAACATAACCACATATTTCCAGGTGGTGAGACTTGAGAACATGGAGAAGTCGGGCCCGGTGAGGGCGTTGAGAACATTGCCCGGAAGTTGCACCAGGTACTCAGGCCCCACGTTGAAGTTGTGACCAACGAAACTGTAGACGTGTGATTGGTCCAAACCGAATAGGTAACCCAAAGGCACGGAGACCAGCAGAACCACTATGGGTGACGGCAGCTTCTTAGCCCAGGGAGCCTTGAGCAAAGGTAGGCCGATCAAGATGGCCAGCGACAGAATTCCGATCAGGGCGATCTGGGGGTTAGCATGCATGACGGAATGGGGAAGGTCGGCCAGAAGCGCCAGCGGCTCACTGGCATCGGAGCTCACGCCCAGCATGGTGTGAGCCTGCTTGGAGATGATGATTACTCCGATGGCCGCCAACATTCCGTGCACGACAGAAGGAGACAAGGCTATTCCCAGGGTGGCGGCCCGAACTAGGGCAAAGGCGATCTGAAAGAGGGCGGCGATCATCCCTACGGCCAAAGCTCTTCGATAGCCCAGCACCGGATCGCCGGCACCGAGTTCTTGAACGGCTCCCAGGGCGATCACGATTAGACCTGCAGCGGGACCTTTGATGGTGAGCGCCGAGCTCCCAAGAAAGGTCGAGACCAGACCGCCAATCACGGCGGTGATGATACCAGCCACCGGGGGAAATCCACTGGCCATGGCTATCCCTAAACAGAGCGGTAGGGCGATTAAGAAAACGAAAAAACCCGATTTTAGGTCACTTCGCCAGTGAGTATTCATGGGACTCCTTCAAGGCGTGTTGGAGCCAATTATGCTGCGGCCAGAAAGAGAATTGAATCGGTCGGTGGATGGAGATCTAAGAAAACTCTAGAAAAATTCACAAAAAGCCAGGGCCACAGACCTAGGTCTATGGACCTAGGTCTTTAGCACTAGTGCTCGTCGAGCTGGCAAAGGCCATAACTCACCGCCATGGTGGCAGCAGCAATGCGGCTCTTAAGGTGTAATCTCCTGAGGAGATTGGAAACGTGGGTCTTCACCGTTTTTTCGGAGATGAATAGCTTCTGAGCGATCTCCGGATTAGAAAACCCGTGGCCTATCAAAGTGAGCACTTCGATCTCCCGGGGAGTGAGGTGGCCAGTCAGTTCCTTGAGCTTCTTCTCGGGAAAGGCGGGCACCGTCCGGCTGCGCTGGAACTCTGTGAGCAAGCTCATGGTACTTCTGGAATGAAGATGGGCCCGTCCCTCGTGAAGATCTCTTATAGCCGTGAGCACTTCTTCCACGTCGCTGTCTTTCAGGAGGTAACCTTTGGCCCCGGCCGCAAGGGATTCGAAAAGAGCGGTCTCCTCCTCCACCGCCGTAAGCACCAGGATCTTGGGGCCCGAACCTCGCTCCTTCAACTTGCGAATAACCTGCACGCCTGTCATATCGGGCAAGTTCATGTCCAGCACCAATACGCAAGAAGCTCGCCCGGCGGCCAAGGCGATGGCTTCGCTTCCGTTGACCGCCTCCCCCAATAATGTCATGTCTTCCTCATTTTCGATGGTACTGGCCAACATCTGGCGAACAAGCTTATGGTCGTCGGCGACGATGACTTCTATCACTCGGCACTACCCTTCTTCAGGTAAAAGGCAAAACAGGCCCCCTGGGGAGAGTTTTCCAAGACCACCCTCCCCCCTTGCATCGAGCAATACATATCCACCAAATAGAGCCCCACCCCAAAGCCTAGTCCGGAGAGCCTTGAGCCCCGGTCATAGCGTCGAAAAATGCGGTCCCGATCTTCCTCTGGAACCCCAGGCCCTTGGTCTGACACGCTGATCTTCACTTCCTTGGGCAGTTCCTTGATCGCTACCCGTATCAGTCCCTTTTCGGTGTGGCGCAAAGCGTTGGAGATGAGGTTGTCAAGAATCTGCTGGGTGAGAAGCGGGTCGCAGAGAACTCTCGGCTCCCCCTCAATCTCGACTTCAAACTGGTGATTAGGGTGAAACTCCGGCGGATAGCGATTCAGCACCTCTTGGACTATTTTGGAAACACCGACCTCCTCTACTCTCGCTTCCAGGGCTTTGAGGTCGGCCCGAAAAACTTGGCTCAAGCCTTCCACGTCCCGATTGATAGCGGCGATGGCTGCCTGAGCTTCGTTGAGACACACCTGAACCTCAGATTCACTC
>JBJHCR010000062.1:4184-23318 GCA_050486105.1 Vulcanimicrobiota bacterium | reverse complement strand
GCCCTGGAGCGAGATCAGCTCAACTACCCATCGGTCTACCATAGCCTTCTTCTCATCGCTAATCATCTCGGAGACAAGAACGAAGAGGCTCGTCTCCAGCAAGAGATCTTGCAGCGATACAAGCTGGCGGAACTTCGAGTTTTCCATACCGCCCAAAGGAACAACCTGACAGAACAACTGTTGCCTTTGATGTACGACTTAGCTGATGGCCTGGGACCCTATGAGCAGCCGGAGAAAGTCGAACCCATCTACCGGGATCTGCTGGAAATCCAAGTCACCGCCCGGGGATTGCACGGTCTAGGGATCGCCTTGTGGACCCAGGGAAAGGTCTCGGAAGGGCACTTCTATCTGCAAAAGGCTCACGCCATGGATCCCGTCTATCCAGCCCCTCCCTCCCTTCCCAGTCCCACGCCCTGAAGATCCCTTTCGCAACAGGTGCCACCCGAATAAAGCAGAAGAAACCTTAGAGTAGGGAATTGGGATCTTGAGCAACAGCGATCTGAGATCGGCCATGAATAAGGCCGTCAAGAGACAGAAAGTCATCGACAAGCAGAGGGTCGACCCAAAGGAAGCCTGGAAGGTCAGCCTCAAGAAGAAGCGGCGTCAAAAGGCCATTTGGGCTCTGTCCGTACTGGCTCCTTTGGCGCTGGTCTGCATCCTTTGGCTTCTTCATAGCTTGGGCATCCTTCGGATAGGAACACCAGGCCCTCTATCCCGAGCCCTGGCCCAGCCTCAATCCACTACGGAGTTGGTGCTGGACAATTCCTATTTGAAAGTTCTGCCACCTGAGATAGGCACTTTATCCGCCCTCCGAATTCTGAGCATGAGTGGCAACGAACTCGCCGTCCTTCCAGACCAAATCGGCGAGTTGCTCTCTCTCGAGATCTTGAGGTTGGATTACAATCTGCTCGGAAGCCTCCCCAAGACCGTTGGACAGCTCAGCAAGTTGGTAGAGTTGAACCTCAAGAACAATCGGCTTAAAGGGCTCCCCGAAGAAATCTCAGGCTTGAGTTCTTTGAAAAGCCTCGATCTGGCTAACAATCAGCTGACTTTGCTTCCGCGGGAGCTGGGCAAGCTCCGCAGCATGGAAGTCTTGTCGCTGCGCAACAACCGCCTCACCACCCTGCCGGACAGCGTAACGTCTTTGACCTCGCTGACACTGCTGGACCTTGAGAACAATCCTATCGACTCCCTTCCGGACCTCGCTCCACTCCAAGAGTTGAGGAGAGTGAATCTGAAAGGTACGAAAATCAGCGAAGAATATGTTAAGGTTCTAAGGGAGACCTTACCGAAAGCGAGCGTGATCCGATGAGACAAAAACATGTAAGGCGAAGAGCTTTAGGGTTCACCCTTATCGAACTCATGATCGTGATCGCCATTATCGCTATCTTGGCCTCGGTCCTGGTGCCGAACTTCTTGCGTGCTCGAGGGGGGGGACAACTCACGGCCTGCAAAGCCAACCTCAAGAATTTAGCTACCTCTATCGAGTTGTACAGCACGGACCATGGAGGGCGCTTCTGCGACGAACTCGAACTTCTCACGCCCAATTACATCAAGACCATCCCCGTATGCCCGGTGGCTCAGTCCGACACCTACAGCGGGGCCTTTGTGGCCACCAGCCTCCCTGACGAATATTCTTTCTTCTGCGAGGGGGAGTGGCATACAGGAATGGGACTGCCGCCCGACTACCCTCAGTACTTCTCTGAAAGCGGGATCGTGGAGCGCCCCTAACAAGGAAACCCCTCGCTTTGCTGTTTACCTAGAGTACACCACCTTTCCGTCTAGAAAGGTGGTGGCCACGGCCTCGGAAATCGGGGATTGAAGCTCTCGAAGGTCGTGTTTCCAAACCACCAGATCAGCGTTCTTGCCCACAGCAAGAGAGCCACATTGCTCGTTCCAGCCGCAAGCTAGAGCCCCGTGGAGCGTATAACCGGCTAGAGCCTGCTCGGGAGTCATGGCTTGCTCCGGGTACCACACCGGGTTGTCTCCGTGAGTCCGGCGTATTGCAGCCAAGTAGCCGTATAGTGGGTCGACCTCGCTCACCGGAGCATCGCTTCCCAAGGCCAGCAGGGCCCCCGAGCGCAGCAGGTCGGCAAAACGATAAGCCAGCCGGCTGCGCGGCCCGAGAAACTCGTCAGCGGCCCAGCGATCATCGATCAGATGCCCGGGCTGCACGCTTGCTGTAACCTCGAGCTCTCCAAAACGGCTGATTTCGGCGTCGTCGAGAAGTTGGGCGTGCTCGAGTCGGTGGGGAACTCTGGTTCTGGGCACCCCGGCCTCATCTAGGGCCTGCAAGATATCCAGGCAACACCGATTGGCCTCGTCTCCGATGGCGTGCACACTGACCGAGAAACCGGCCTGGGCTGCCTGTTCAAACTCATCTCTCATCTGCCGGGGAGAGGTCAAGTAGAAACCTCTCCCTTCCTCGTTGGCCGGAGTCTCTAAGAATGGCTCCAGCATTTTGGCGGTTCTAGAGCCCAAGGTGCCATCAGCGAAAATTTTCACCGAGCCGATCCTCAGGCGTTCGCTTCCCCATCCGGTACGCAAACCCAACACTCTCGCGGCTTCCAGATGATGGGCAGCCAGATTCAGGCTGACCCGAAGCTCGAGCTCGCCCTCTTCCTCAAGCTGAAGAAGAGCTCGAAAGAGACGAGGTCCTTCGTCGAGGTCCTTGATCCTCTGGTCGCAGACCCCGGTGATGCCGAGACGATGAAGTTCGTGAAATCCATCCTTCAAGAGGGCCTTGAGCTGTTGGTCGTCGGGCTCAGGAATGAGATCTCGAACCTGATTGACGGCTAGCTCCTTGAGCAAGCCGGTGGGGTCTCCCTCGTCGGTCCGTTCGATCACCCCGCCCTCAACCTCGACCTGCCAATCCAAAAGATCAGCCCTCCGCAGGCCCTCGGTGTTGACCACGGCACAGTGCATATCGCTGCCCCATACCAGGCAGGGGCGATCTCCGGTCAAGGAATCCAAGTCGCCTCGCTGCAAGGGCTCGGATTCTTGCCAAAGAGTGGCATTCCAACCCCAACCGATAAGCCATTCCTGACCCTGGTCGATGGCCTTAAGCTTCTCGAAAAGCTGCGAGCGCTTCAGACATCCTCGAAGATCGGCATAGCCTCTGGACAGGCACCAATGATAGAGATGAATATGGGAGTCCCAGAATCCGGGGGTCACGAAACTACCCTTGAGGTCGAGAACCTGTGCAGGCTCCAGTCCTTCCCTGGGAAGCTCCCCATGCTGCCCCAGATTGGCGATTTTCCCGTGCCGTATCAAGAGTTCCGAAGGCAGCTCTCCGCTATGACCCGGGGTCCAAAATTTGCCGTTCGTCAAAAGTAAGTCCCTGCTATCCATAGGGCCTGTGTTACTCGAACCATTGAAGAGATCCTATGAAACGGCCATCCAAACTGTGAGGACCATGGGGTTCCAGGGAAAACCGAACTCACCGCAAAGTGCCCAGAGTGAATACCGTCTTAGCCTTAGATCAAGGGACCAGCAGTTGCCGAGCCATCCTTTTCGACCAGCAAGCTCAGGTCGTAGGGGTCTGCCAAGAAGAATTCCCCCAGTACTACCCCCAGGGTGGTTGGGTGGAACACAACCCTGACGAGATCTGGGAAACCCAACTCAGGGTAGCCCGCCAGGTAGTGGAAAAATATGCCCAAGGAATCGAGAACGTTCGAGCCATCGGCATCACCAACCAGCGAGAGACCACCGTAGTGTGGAACAGAAAAACCGGGCGGCCCTTGGCACCAGCCATCGTCTGGCAGGATCGAAGAACCTCGAACCTGTGTCGAGCTTGGAAACAACAATGGGGGGAAGAGATCACCGACCGCACCGGATTGATCGTGGATGCCTACTTCTCAGCTTCCAAGATCTCTTGGTTGTTAGACCAAGTCGATGGGGCGCGACAGATGGCCGAGCAAGGAGAACTGGCCTTTGGAACGGTGGACAGCTGGCTGGTCTGGAAACTCACCGGGGGGCAGCAACACGTCACCGACCCCAGCAATGCTAGTCGAACCATGCTCTACAACATCGATAAACGGGATTGGGATCGAGATCTCCTGGACCGATTTCAGATCCCAGAATCGGTCCTGCCTAGGGTCTGTGAATCCAGTGAAATTGTGGGAACCAGCAAGATTCTAGGTGCCCCAATCCCCATAGCCGGGATCGCCGGCGATCAGCAGTCCGCTCTTTTTGGGCAGCAATGCTTCAAGCCGGGGCTTTCCAAGAACACCTATGGCACCGGCTGCTTTATGCTTCTGAACACCGGCTCGAAAAGGGAGCATTCAAAAAACCAGCTATTGAGCACTGTAGGCTGGACCTTCAATGGGGAAACCTGTTACGCCTTAGAGGGCAGCGTGTTCATCGGAGGGGCCGCCGTGGGCTGGCTTCGAGACGGTCTAAACCTGATCGAAAGCTCGGCCGAAGTGGAGTCCTTGGCTCGAACGGTTCCTGACAGCGAGGGAGTGGTTTTCGTGCCCGCCTTCAACGGTCTGGGAACGCCGTACTGGGATCAGGACGCCCGAGGCACCATCCTGGGCTTGACGCGCGGCACCACTTCGGCCCACTTGGCCCGAGCCACTCTCGAGGCTATCGCGTTTCAGGTTTGCGACGTCATGGAAGCCATGCAAAAGGATGCCAGTGTTCCGTTGAAAGAGCTGCGCGTGGATGGGGGAGCCGCAGCCAACGACCTCCTGCTTGAGATTCAGGCGGATCTGCTGCAAGTGCCCGTGGTCAGACCGAAGAACACCGAGAGCACCGCCTTAGGGGCCGCCTATTTGGCTGGATTGGCCACCGGATTCTACCAAAGCCTAGAGCAGTTGGAGGCTTTTCACCAGGTGGATCGAGTCTTCGAGCCCCAACAATCCCCTTACCAGGCGGCCGAAAAGAAGGCGCTCTGGCATCGAGCCGTCGAGCGCTCTAGAGAATGGATTCAGGACTGAGCATGAACAGAGAAACCCTCAAGAAGAAGGCGATCAAGCGCCAGGAGCCTTTCGATTTTTTGATCATCGGCGGGGGAGCCACCGGGGTGGGAGCCGCCATCGACGCCGCTTCTCGGGGGCACTCGGTGCTGTTGTTGGAAGGATCCGATTTCGGCAAAGGCACCAGCAGTCGAAGCACCAAGCTGGTTCATGGAGGGGTCCGCTACCTGCAAAAGGGCGATATCCCGTTGGTGATGGGAGCCCTCAAAGAGCGGGGGATCATGCGGCGCAACGCTCCCCATCTGGTGAGTGACCTGGCCTTCGTGGTTCCCAACTACACCTGGTGGGAGGCACCCTTCTACGGGATCGGAATGAAGGTTTATGACGCCTTGGCCGGGCGCTACGGCTTCGGTCGAAGCAAGCTCCTGTCCAGCGAGGAAACCGTAGCCAAGATCCCCACCATCGCCACCGAGGGTCTCCGAGGCGGGGTGGAGTATTTCGATGGGCAGTTCGACGACGCTCGAATGCTGGTGAACATGGCCCAAACCGCCGTGGAGCAGGGCGCGCTGCTGTTGAACTACGTCCGAGTCGTGGGGTTGTCCCGCAACTCCGAGGATTTTGTGGACGGGGTGGAAGCCCTGGACCAGGAAACCGGGGAAACGCATGCTTTCGAGGCTCGAGTTGTTCTCAACTGCACCGGTCCCTTCGCCGATCAACTCCGTCAACTCGACGACCCCCAAGCCAAACCGATGATCGCCCCCAGCACGGGAGTTCATATCGTGCTTCCTAGAGATTTCTTGCCTCGGGGCACCGCCATCATGGTTCCCCACACCACCGATGGGCGGGTGCTGTTCGCAATACCCTGGCATAAGTGTGTGGTGGTGGGCACCACCGACAACCCCATTCCAACCGAAGAGATCTCCTTGGAACCCAAGCCAACCTTGGCCGAAGTAGAGTTCATCCTGGAAAACGCCAGACGCTACTTGGAGAAACCACCGGAACTGTCCGACGTGCTCAGCGTCTTCTCAGGAATTCGACCCCTGGCCAAAGCCGGAGAGGGAGACAACACCGCTCAACTCAGCCGAGATCACACTATCTCCATCAGCAAGAGCGGCATGATCACCATGGCCGGAGGCAAATGGACCACCTATCGCCATATGGCCCAAGACCTCATCGACATGGCCGAGACCTTGGCCGGACTCGAACATCGAACCTGCCGCACCAAGGATTTGAACATTCACGGTTACCACCAGCACTCCGAGCAGTTTGGAGACCTCAGTTTCTACGGCTCGGACGCTCTCGGTGTCGCCGCCCTCTTGGAAGACGACAGCAACGCCGAGAAAGTGCATCCGGATTTGGCCTTGACTCGGGGTGAAGTGCGCTGGATGGCTCGTAATGAAATGGCTCGAACGGTGGACGATGTCCTCAGCCGTCGCTCTCGCAGTTTGCTGTTCCATGCCAGGGCCGCCCGGGAGGCCAGTTCCAAGGTAGCAGGTATACTGGCCGAGGAATTGGGTAAGGATTCGGAGTGGGAAACCCAGCAGATAGAAAATTTTCGATCCATTTCGGCCCACTATTTGGTGGAAGAGTTGGTGGGCCAAAGGTCGTGAAACTCACCTTGGCATCAAGACCGATCATCGGTTCAGGGGTGACCCCGTGAAAGATATGATGGTCCTCTTCGGCCTGCTTTTTTTGATCATCTTTGCCATGACCTTCGCTCAAGACGATTATCGCCTGACCCGCGAACAAGAGCGTCAAGAGTATCGGCAGCGTTTCAATAAAAGCGCTCCTTCTCAACGCCCGCTCCTAGTCGAGCCGAACAGCAGCCCTGCTCCCCAGGAGTCCCCCACTCCGGAGATCGAGCCAACCCCCTATCTGTAGAGACCTCTTCTCATGCTGACCGCGATCTGATACAATCGGTCGATGCTGAAACCTGTCAGCCATGCCTACTCCCACCTTCGTCCGGACATCCGAACGTCGCCCCAGGGCATGTCCTCGCTCCCTGATCTCGAACAGCAGCAAGAGGTTCTGGAGGCCTTCACTACCGGCTCAAGCCCAGGGCAACGCCCCTCAGCGGAAGCTCTCACCTTCCAGCAGGCCTTCGATCAGCAGCTCGGCCTCAGCGAAGCTATGAAGGCCGAGAAAGCCGGGCTGATGTCCGAGTCGGCCCACGCTTTTTTTCGAGCCACACCGGCCTTATTCTATCATGATCTCCAAGGCCCGTTTCGGGACCAAGCCAAGCTCCTGCCCGACCCCCCTCCGTCTCTTGCGATCTTGGGTGATGCTCACATTCTCAATGCGGGCACCTTCCGCGGCCCCGACGGCAAGCCGGTATGGGGCCTCAACGATTTCGATCAGGCGGAAACCGGGACCCCGGACCGGGACCTCCAACGTTTGTCTACAAGTTTGCTCATCGCCGCTGACGAAGCGGGACTCTCAGCTTCCGAGGGACGAGCCCTGGTGCGCGCTCTCGGCAAATCTTACCTGAAAAATTTGGATCACAAAGGTCCCACTTTTTTGAGGAGATCCCAAACTTCGGGTGCAGTTGCCAAGCTGCTGGAGAAAATCGAGAACAGGCCCTCGGATCGGGTCTTGAAGAAGTATCTGGCCGAGGACGGGCGATCGATGGTGCGCAACAACGAACTCTATGAACCCGACCCTAACCGAGGACCTAAGGTCCTCCAGGCCTTGACGGAGACCTTCCCCGATCTCAAGATCCTCGATCTGGCCTCGCGACCCCATTCAGGGGGTAGCACTCGGGGCCTCGAGCGCTACTTTGCCCTGGTCCAGGATTCCAACCGAACCTGGGTGTTAGAAACCAAAGCCGTGCTCCCTTCGCCGGTGCTCATTCCTGATGCAGACCTCAGTCGCGGGGATGGAGAGCAGGTCATCGATATGACCCGCAAACTGGGCGGGGTGACCGACGGCAGACACCGCTCGTTCAAGCTCGAGGGAGTGGCCTTCTTCACCAGAGAGCGCGAGGCGGAAAAAGGGTCCTTGAGTGAGGATAAAGAGCATTTGCCAGAACTAGCCGAGCATCTCGGCAAGTTGCTGGCGCGTGCTCACTGCCAAGGCGGCCCGGCAGTGAAGGATTGGATCGCCGGCCGGGAAGAGACCTTGCTCACGAACCTGGTCACCTTTACCCAGGATTACAGCCAACAAGTTAAAAACGATCACGCCGCCTGGAGTGCCGTCTATCCTGCGACTGAGTCAGCCGAGTTCCCTCAGGACACACCTCCAGCCCAGTTAGCCCTACCCTCTCAAAACGACGGCTTCTACTTCAGCCGCTAATCCCTGGTTCCAAACCTTCCCTTTGACCGCTGGGTATTCTAAGCTTTCGACACACCTTAATCTTGACAAAAAAGGTAGGAATTGATAACTTCGGAGCGGTCACGATGTTAAAATTATCTACAAAAACGAGCTACGGATTGCGCGCCTGCCTGGCCTTGGCCACGGCTGACGGAAAACTTTCCAGCACCGAGATCGCCGATCGCGAGGGTATTCCTCGGCGTTATCTTGAGCAGATCCTGGTGAGCCTGAGACAGGGCGGCTTAGTGGAATCCACGCGAGGTGCTCGAGGAGGCTACGCCCTATTGCGCAGTCCAGCCGAGATCACCATAGCCGATTTGGTGACGGTCCTGGAGGGGAGTCTCCCTCCGCTGCTGTGTTCCGTGCCGGAACTGCAGTCCGACAATTGCCGAACCGACTCTGATTGTGCCTGTCGGCAGTTGTGCTTTGAACTCGAAAATTCTCTAATGAGTGTGCTTGAGGGCACCACCTTATCCGACATCCTGCTGAAGTCCGAGCACTCGTCCATGGCAACATCCGAGACCCCCAAGAGTTTGAAAGTAATAGGAGACGGAGAAGCATGGGAACAGACTCAAAGCCAGTCGATCCCAAGCATATCGACGTCAACTTAAAAAAGAAGAGGTAAGACTATGGCTAACGCCCCATTAATCGAGATCAAAAATCTCCACGCAGAGATCGATGGCCAACCCATCCTGAGAGGCCTCGACCTCACTATCAACAAGGGAGAGGTGCACGCCCTCATGGGTCCCAACGGCTCGGGCAAGTCCACCCTGTCCTACGTTCTGTCCGGTCACCCGGCCTACGAGGTCACCGAAGGTGAGATCCTCTTCGAAGGAACCGACATCTCCGAACTCGAGGCTGACGAGAGGGCCAAACTTGGCATTTTTCTGGCCTTCCAATACCCTACCTCCATCCCCGGAGTGTCCTTGGGCAACTTTCTCCTGGCTTCAGTGAAAGCCATCCGAGGAGCCGATGAAGTCAAGCTTCTGCCCTTCCGCAAAGAACTGATGGCCACCATGGATGAACTCGGTATCAACCGAGAGTTCGCCAAGCGCTACGTCAACGACGGGTTCTCCGGCGGAGAAAAGAAGCGCTGCGAGATTCTGCAGATGGCTCTACTGAAGCCGAAACTCGCACTTTTAGACGAGACCGACTCCGGCCTCGACATCGACGCCCTGAAGATCGTGGCCGATGGAGTCAATAGGCAGATGAACCCCGAGATGGGCTGCCTGGTGATCACCCACTACCAACGCCTATTGAACCACATCAAGCCCCACTATGTTCACGTCCTAGTGGACGGTCGCATCGTGCAGACCGGGGGGCCTGAAGTGGCGCTCCAACTCGAAGACCAGGGCTACGACGAACTGCAGAAGGCTCACGGACTCACTCCAGAGCCCGCCGGCGTCTAAGGAAAGGACTCTCAACTATGTCAACTGATGCCGCCTTGCTAGAACAGGTTGGAACCGACTATAAGTACGGCTTCCACGACACCGAAGCCCCGCTCTTCAAGAGCGAGAAGGGGTTAACCGAAGAGATCGTCAGAGCTATTTCGGCCAAGAAAAAAGAGCCCGAATGGATGCTGGAAATCCGACTCAAAGCCCTGGCCCACTTCCACGAACGCCCCATGCCTGAATGGGGCAGCGATCTGGGAGAGATGGACTTCGACAACATTCACTACTACGTTCAGCCCTCGGACAAGGCTGAAACCTCCTGGGACGACGTCCCCGAGTACATCAAGAACACCTTCGACAAATTGGGTATCCCCGAAGCCGAGCGCAAATTCTTGGCTGGAGTCTCGGCTCAATATGAGTCCGAAGTGGTCTACCACTCCATCACCAAAGAACTCGAAGAGCAAGGGGTCATCTTCTTGGATATGGACTCCGGCTTGCGCGAGCATCCCGAGTTGGTCAAGAAGTTCTTCTGCTCGGTCATTCCCTACACCGACAATAAGTTCTCAGCCTTAAATACGGCGGTATGGTCCGGTGGGTCGTTCATTTGGGTTCCCGCCGGAGTGGAGGTGGATATCCCCCTCCAAGCTTACTTCCGCATCAACGCCGAAAACATGGGGCAGTTCGAGCGCACTCTAATCATCACTGAACCCGGGGCCAAAGTGCACTACATCGAAGGCTGCACCGCCCCCATCTACAGCAGCGACTCCCTTCATTCGGCGGTGGTGGAACTCATCGCACTGGAAGGTTCGACCATCCGGTACACCACCATCCAGAACTGGTCCAACAACGTCTACAACCTGGTCACCAAGCGAGCTCAGGCCTATCGAAACGCCACTGTGGAGTGGATCGACGGCAACCTTGGCTCCAAGGTCACTATGAAGTATCCTGCCGTCCATCTCATGGAGGAAGGTGCCCGAGGAGAGGTCTTGTCCATCGCCTACGCCGGCAAAGGACAACACCAGGACGCCGGAGCTAAGATGGTTCATCTGGCCCCGAACACCTCCTCCACCGTGCTCTCAAAGTCCATCTCCAAAGATGGAGGGCGCACCTCCTACCGCGGGCTGGTGAAAGTCTTGCCCAAGGCCCACAACGTAAAGTGTAACGTGCGCTGCGACGCCTTGCTGTTGGATGAAGACTCCCGCTCGGACACCTATCCCTACATGGAGATCGACAATAAGAATGCCGACATTGGCCACGAGGCCACGGTGTCCAAGGTTGGAGACGAGCAACTCTTCTACCTCATGAGCCGAGGCTTGTCGGAAAACGACGCTATCTCCATGATCGTGAACGGCTTTTTCGAGCCCTTCACCAAGGAACTCCCCATGGAGTACGCAGTGGAACTCAATCGGCTTATACAGCTCGAAATGGAGGGATCCATCGGCTGATGAGTGCCGGAGGGAAAAAGACTATGACAGCAACAATGACACATAGATACAGCATTAGCCCTGAGGGTCTCAGCAGTCTGAGCGAAAAGTCCGCTGCTTGGCTCAAGACCCATCGAGAGCAAGCCCTGGAACGCTTTCGTGGCATCAAGTTCCCAGAGCGAACCGATGAAGCCTGGCGTCGAACCAGTCCCAAATGGGTCTCTCTGGAGGGCAAAGAGTTGGTCGCACCCCAGTCCGAATTTGGACTGCTGCTCGAGGGGGAAGCTCCCAAGGGAGTGACCTTCGGTTCCTTGGATGCCTTCCTATCCGAGGAGGTCCTCAAGACCCTCGACCGCATTCGCCGAGACGACGAAACTAGCTTTTCCGCCCTCAATGAAGCATTTTGGCGCGGTGGCACTCTGATGCTGGTGAATGCCGACAGCAGCACCGGTGAGCAGACCCTCAAGGCCTCTCACCACTTCCAAGGTGGGACCAACAATCTGGCTTTGCCCCGAACGGCAGTTCATTGCGGCAAATTCTCCAAGAGCACCATGATCGAAACCTTTACCTCGGACCAGGAGGAACTCTTGGCGGCTCCCCTGGTGGACATCGTGGTGGAGGAAGGAGCCCGGCTCAAGTACGTCTTGGTGCAGCAGTGGGGACCCAACACCACCTCAGTGCCGACCTTCCGAGCCCGCCTGGAGAAGGATTCCCACCTGGAGATCCTCTACATCGGCCTCGGTGGCAAGATCACCAAGCTCTTCGGCACCAGCGACCTGGAGGGCGTCAACTGCAAATCCGAAGTTTTGGGCTTGGTTATGGGCGCCGATAAGCAGCACTTCGACCTCGATGTCACCCAGAACCATCGCAAGGGCGACAACATCAGCGACGTGCTGGTGCATATCGCCCTGGCCGACAAAGCCCGCTCGATCTTCAGCGGAAACGTGCTCTGTGAACCGGGCTCTCAGAAGATCGATGGCTACCAACAGAACCGCAATTTGCTGTTGTCCAGCACCGCCCGAGCCGACTCCATGCCCAAGCTCGAGATCGAGGCCAACGACGTGCGTTGCACTCACGGCGCGACCTTCACCACCTTTGATGAAGGGCAGTACTTCTATTGTCGCAGCCGAGGCTTGAACGAGGCTGAGGCTAAGCGACTCTTGGTGAGAGGTTTTTTCCAAGAGGTCGTCAATCGCATCGAAGAAGAGCATTTGGTGGAGCATCTGATGGATCTCATCGCCATGAAGATGGACGAAATCTTAGGAAGCTGAAGCCCTATTTTGGGGTGGGTGTTGACCGAGCAACCTCCCGACGCCCACCCCGAAACCTAATTTTGTCTCTGCGGGGAAATATGAAGAAGATCGGAAAACGTGAAAATTTCCCAGAGGGGAAAGCCACCGCCATAGAGGTTGATGGTTTTCCCATCGTTATTTGCCGCCTGGGCGACGATTTTTTCGCCCTCGAAGATCGCTGCAGCCACGACGACGAAGAATTGGGCAGCGGGGAACTCGAAGGCTGTGAGATCGTTTGCCCTCGACACGGCGCCCGCTTCGACATCAGAGACGGCACCGTCACCGCCCCTCCAGCGATCTTTCCCATCGACACCTTCGAAGTCAAAGTCAGGCACGGTGAGGTGTACGTGGAGCTGGGAAACTAGAAAGCCGTGCAGACCGCCACCTTCGACAGTCTCATCGAGCGCGACTTTCCCTTTTTGAAGGGGATCGTCTATTTGGACAGCGCCGCCACTTCCCAGATGCCGCGCCCCGTCTGCCAGGCCATGAGCGAGCACTATTCCTTGGGTGCCAGCAACGTCCATCGAGGAGTGTACGAATGGTCGGCCCGAGCCACCGATCGCTACGAAGAAACAAGGACACGCTTGGCCCACTTCATTGGGGCGAAATCCGAGCGCGAGTGCCTCTTTGTAGGAGGCACCACCGACGGCCTCAACCTTATCGCCCAGAGCTGGGGTGAGAGCAACCTCAAGCCCGGCGATCGCTTGGTCGTCACCCAAATGGAGCACCACTCCAACCTGTTGCCATGGACTCAACTGGCCGAGCGTCAAGGGGCCGAACTCTTATGGTGGAGAGTGGACCAGAACGGTCTTTTGGATCTTTCTCAGCTTCCCGAGTTGTTGGCCGTCGAACCCAAGCTGCTGGCCCTCACTTGGGTGTCCAACGTCACCGGAGCTATCAATCCGGTGGAAACGGTTATCCCGCAGTTCAGAAGCGTGGGCACCACAGTGGTCCTCGATGGAGCTCAAGGGGTTCCCCATCTGCCCTGCCGAGTCTTGGAACTCGGGGCCGACTTCCTGGCCTTCTCGGCGCATAAGATGCTCGGACCCACCGGCGTGGGAGTGGTTTGGGCCCGGGAAGAGTTGCTCGAAGAGATGCCACCTTGGCGCTTCGGCGGCAGTATGATCCTCAGTGTTCGCCAAGATAAGGTGCGCTGGGCAGACCTACCTCAGAAATTTGAAGGAGGCACTCCCAATATTTCCGGGGTCCACGGCTTGGGCGCCGCCATCGAGTACCTAGAAGGTTTGGGCATGGAGAGAGTCCGACAGCACGAGCTTGAGCTCACCTCCTACGCCTTAGACCGGCTGAGCGAATTGGACGGCCTGAAAATTTTTGGCCCGGCTACGGCCCAGGAGCGCTCCGGGGTTTTGAGCTTCGATTTTCGCGGCATTCATCCCCATGATCTGGCCACCATCCTTGGTCGAGAGGGAGTTTGCATCAGGGCAGGGCATCACTGCTGCCAACCGCTGATGCAGGTCTGGGGTCGGCAGGGAACAACCCGGGCCTCGTTCTATCTCTACAATCGCAAGTCTGATGTGGATGCCCTGGTGGAAGCCCTGGGTAAGGCCGCAGCAGTGTTCAAAGGAGTCCGATGATGGATCTGGCCACCGACGACGATCTCTACAAGGCTGTCATTCTCGAACATTACGCTCACCCTCCCTACAAAGGGAGGCTGACTGGAGCGACCCACCATGACGAGGGCTTCAACCCCTCGTGTGGAGATGAAGTCGAACTTTTCCTCAAGGTTGCTGACGATCGTATTGTAGAGGCCTCGTTTGAAGGGGTTGGCTGCTCCATCTGCCTGGCTTCGGCTTCCATGCTCACCCAACTTTTGCGGGGTATGACCGTCGAAGATGCCAAGGATTTTCAACAGGCCTTCAAAGAATGGATGACCGACCGCGAGGCCACCGAGAGCCGCGTAGACCTCCAAGACTTAGAAGCCCTAGGGGGCGTGCGTCACTACCCGGTGCGCTTGAAATGCGCCCTCCTAGCCTGGGAAACTTTCCGTGGCGCCATCAAAGCTCCGTGCCCCAATTAAAGATCAGATAATTAACCAAGGAGAACCGCACCTATGTCAGACACCACCGCCCCCGAAACCACCACCGAACCGACCTCCGCTGAGGGCCAAGTCCAAACCGAGAGCAGCAGCACAGGCAGTATGCCTGACGAGAAAACCATCAGGGAAGCTCTCAAGGACATCATCGACCCTGAGATCGGAATCAACATTGAAGATCTCGGTTTGATCTACGACGTACTCCCCGATGAAGACACCAAGAATGTCACCGTCAACATGACTTTGACTTCTCCCGGCTGCCCTGTGGGACCCGAGCTCAAGAGCGCTGTCTGGTTGACGGTGAAGCGTATGGAGGGGGTCGAAGACTGCGAGGTCAATCTAGTCTGGAAGCCTCGTTGGGACCCCAGCGTCCATGCCTCCGAGGAGGCGCAGATGTTCCTAGGTATCTGGTGAACTTCGAGCGCCCGACCTCTCAAATCCGGGTCCTGTTGGTGGAAGATAACCCGATTGTCCATCGGACCCTCGCCCGAACCCTAGAATCTCTGGGTTGCCTAGTCCAAGTGGTCAGTGACGGGGCCTCGGGCCGGTCCCTATTGGCTCGAATGGACTCGGAGTCCATTCCGGATCTGATCCTCTTGGACCTAGGTCTCCCCGACATGAAGGGTGAGATTCTGGCCCGCGAAATCCGCCTCAATCCCCTCCTCAGACGTTGCACATTGGTAGCCCACACGGGTCAGGCTGTCGAGGATCTCGGAGACTCAAGTCTGGCACTCTTCCATGGTTTCCTCCCAAAGCCAGCCACTGTGGAAGCCTTGAGAGACCTCATTCACCGTCTCCCTATCGCTACTCACTTAGGGCTCACTTAGGCGCGTAGGAACCCACCGTCGAGCCCTCGTGAAGGTCGCTGTATCTCAGGTTGTCGGTGACGGAGCTTCCGTCTTCGAGATCGACTACGGTGATCTCCTCGGCTCGCAGATCGCAACGGAACTCTCTGCTGGGCACGTCTTCGAAGTGATCGTCGTGCTTTTTGATGTCTACCCATTGAAAAACCAAGACCGAGTCAGGGGGGCACGGAATAGTTTTGGCGTAGCGCCACAGCTTTTTCTGAAAGAGGGGAGAATTGCTGGGGAAGTACTTGACCGTGGTGAAGATGGAGACGAAGCAGACGAATTCGCAAACGTGAATGTACCGGAGACCCGAGGCGAGATCGTACTCCCCGGGTTTGGAGTAGAGTTTCCGTTCTCCGGTCTCGCGATTTTCAAAGTACGCGTGCACGTAGAAGTTGGTGTTGTCGATGGTGAAGACTCGCCAAATGATGATCCCCATGAGGTTGGTCCAGCGGTCCTGGAAACTTTGCCAAGCTTGAGGAAGCTTCTTCTTGGCGTAGAAGTTGTAGTACTGCCCCGCCTTCATGAAGGGTAGCAAGACCAGGTAGCAGATTAAGAAGACTGCCATCCCGTAGTTGAGAGCTAAAGGAAGGATTCCCGCCGAGACTTCGGTGAGTTCGGTGGTTTGTGGCAGAAAGCGGTCCACCAGTCCCCCGGGAACGCAGAACAAAAAGCAGCATACCATCACCGTGTGGCAGAGAAAACCCAAGCGGATGTGGATGAAGATAAAGATGAAGCTGGCCGCCATAGCCAGAGCCCCGATCTCCGCCGTGGGCGGGAAGAGCATCAAGAGTCCGGCCACGATCTCGGTGAGGTATGCACAGTGATTGAAGAAGCGAAAGACCACGGAACGGGGAGGAAACTTGCGATAAAACTTCCATAGGCGCCCCCACCAAGGGTTCACCATACCGCGCTCCATGCCATTGTTCTGAGGATAACCAGCAAAGAGCTTGTACTGACCGGCGCAAATCATGATGACTGCGAAATCCACCTTGAAGGTCAAGATCACCAGAGGTCTCAACCAACCGGCAGGGTCATAAAACCTGGTCCACTCCAGGAAGAAGATCAGAGCAGCCAACCAGTACAGCATGAATCCCGGGGCACCCATCCCCCGACTGATGCTTCGCCAACGCAAAGAAATGAAGAACACTCGGCTCCATAGGAGACAGACGAAGGCCGCTAGGACGGTGTGCTGATCGGCTAACAGCCAGCAGCCGGCAGCAAACCAGGAAAGCAAGACCAACATTCTGCCGAAGGGGCTGAGGAGGGCACTCAAAAAAGGCTCGTCGTCGGCATATCCCTTAGAGCGTTCGGTGGCAAAAAAGCGGTGGGCGTTGGGGAGGCTCAGCAAGAGCATTCCCAAGGTGCAGAGGGCAAACCCTGAGCAAAGCAGCCCCTGAACGGAGGCTGATAAGGTGAGATACTCAGTCATAGCGGGCTGTTCCCTTTAGGCAGGGGGAAACCTCTCACCGAACCTCAGACGAACCTCAACTCTCGCCCGAGCGAGCTCCGTAAAACCGCACCCACTCCCGGCGGGCGATGCGCGTTAGCAGAGGTCGCTCCAACTTGGTGTAAGCGCCAACGTACAATTCGATGGCCAACTCGAACCAATGCTCCCGGTGTCCCAACCACCAAGTGATATCCCGAGCCAAAGCCAGAGCCGCGCCCGGGGCGCCAACCTTCAGGGCGGCACGACCCTCTTCTTGGGCCCGTTCCAGGTTGCGACTCTCGATAAGATGGCTGCGCAAGGACTCGTGCAGCAGCGACAAAGGGGCGTTCTCCTCCTCGGTCACCACCCCAAGACGGTCGGCGGTGCGGTACGAGACCGACTGGTCCCGCTCGGCCTGCACTTCCTCCGGACGGTAAACTTGACTCTCCTTAGGCAGGCCCAGTCCTTCGAGATCGTCGAGATGGGCACCCAGCCAGCGGAACAACTCCTGCTCGTTCCGGGCCACTACCCCGGTGCGCTCGGGATGCTCGGGCACACAGGTGGCAAATCGCGTGTTCGGTTCTCCCTCCAATGAGGGCGCATCCACCAAAAACCCAACGGCTACGTTGATTTCACCTCGACGCACGGCAAAGGGGAAAAACTCTGGAGGCATTTGCGGAGTGCGCAGAGACTGGGCAGACCCCCCAAGGAAACTATAGAGGGGTCCTCCTAGGTGAAGTCCAAACTTCTTCAGACCTTGGTGAGGTTCATCGGGAGAGCGAGCCATGGCGGCTCGAATCGCCCTCTCAAAGGCCGGAGAAACCAAAAACCCAAAAGCTTCCGACAAATTCTCTACAGTAGGCTCCATTTCCATACCGAAATTCATTCTCCACAGAGCGGGTAGGAGCCTGGCACAAAGGCCAAGGAATTGCTCATGAGGTTCCGGTGGACCCGAAGCCTCCCCGAGAAGTGGACTCCAACTCGACCTCCACCAAGCTCACCGAAGGCACCTGGGCAAAGGTCATTTGGGCCACTCGATCGCCGATTTGGATCTGGTAGGCGGAATCGGTGAGATTCACCAGAATCACTTTCACCTCTTGGCGATAGAGGTGATCAATGGTGCCAAAATGACACCAGATTCCTCGGCTCGCCAGACCGCTTCGCCCCCGAATCTGGGCTTCCCAGCCTTCGGGAAGCTCCAGTCCGAATCCCAAAGGAACCAAGCCAATCCCACCGGCCTCCAAGCTCACGGCAGCGCTGGCTTTGAGGTCAAAGCACGAATCCGAGGGGTGAGCGCGACAGGGTTTGCTTGCTTCTGAGGAAAAAAGCTGAATCCCCACTTTGATCGGGTCATCTGGTTTGGTCAACATGGGAGAGCACTATGCCAAGAGAAGCTCCAAGACCTTCAGAGAAGGGCTCTCCGGACAAACTCGGAAAGGATACTGAATGTCAGAATCAGCGAAGATATTGATCACCGGCGCTTCCAGGGGTCTGGGAGCGGAAACTGCCGTAGCTGCCGCCAAACTGGGTGCCAGACTGATGCTCACTGCCCGAAACCAAGAAGGATTGGACGAGACCGCTGAGAGAGTGGCCGAATTCACCGGACCGGACAAGGTGCACATCCTGGCGGGAGACCTAGCCGACCCTATGTTCTGCCAAACCCTGGCCGGCCAGACCATCAACTGGGGGAAGCCTGGATTAGACGCCCTAATCCTCAACGCCGGGCAGATCACCCCCATTGGCCCCATCGAGGATCTCGATGAGGAGAACTGGTGCACCGCCGTTGAAGTCAACCTCACCGGGCCTTTCCGACTGATGAAGAGGCTTCTCCCCGCCCTCAAGAAATCTCGTGGACGACTGATCACCGTGGGCACCGGTGCGGCCACCCAACCCCTTCCCAGTTGGAGCGCCTATTGCTCTTCCAAGGCTGCCCTACTGATGCTAACCCAGGTGGTCGCCGTGGAGAATCCCCCGGTCTGCGCCTTCAGCTTTATTCCTGGAGTGATCGACACTTCCATGCAAGAAACCATCAGAGAAAGAGCGTCGTTGATGCCCTCGGAGTTGAGCGCTTACTTCACCAATCTTCACCAGGCGGGACAACTCGAGCCCCCGGAGGTCCCCGGCAGGGCTCTGGCCTGGTGCGCCCTGAACAGTCCTAAGGAATGGTCAGGAGAAGAGATTTTGTACTCCAAGCCCGAACTGCAGCAGCAGGTGAGCGCAGCTTTCAATAAAATTCACACCCCATAATGATTGCCGAGGCCCAAATTAGCGACACTTACGCTGCCACCATTGAGCGCAGCAAAGCCATTGAAGACGAGCTCAAAGTGAGTCCGGAAAAGTTTCGAGTCCTGACGGGAGACCGACCCACCGGAGCCCTCCACATCGGGCACCTTTTTGGCTCCTTGAATAACCGCGTTCGCTTGCAGAACTTGGGAGTTCCTATCTTCATCGTGATTGCCGACTATCAGG
>JBJHCR010000062.1:0-4174 GCA_050486105.1 Vulcanimicrobiota bacterium | reverse complement strand
ATCAGGTGCTCACCGACCGCGACACCTTCAAAGACATCGGACAACACGTCCGAGAGCTCACCCTGGACTATCTGGCGGCCGGGCTCGACCCCGAACGCTGCGTGATCTTCCCTCACAGTCACGTACCCGAACTCAACCAACTCTTGTTGCCCTTTCTCACCTTGGTCAGCATGTCTGAACTGGACCGCAACCCTACCATCAAGGAAGAGATCCAAGCCGCAGGCCTCAAGCAGATCAATGCTGGAATGTACACCTACCCAGTGCATCAAGCGGCCGACATTTTATTCTGCAAGGCGAATCTGGTGCCGGTGGGCAAGGATCAGATCCCACACCTGGAGATGAGCCGCCTGATCGCTCGCCGTTTCAATAAGCGCTTCGCCAAGAAGGACCGAGTCTTCCCCGAGCCTCATCCCTTGCTCAGCGAGGCCCCCATGATCCTGGGTCTGGATGGGGGACAGAAAATGAGCAAGAGCCGCAACAACGCGATCATGTTGGGGGCGACCGCCGACGAAACCGCCAAGCTGATCAAACGAGCCAAAACCGATTCCGAGCGACGCATCGCCTACCAACCTGCCGAGCGACCCGAGGTGGCCAATTTGCTGTTGGTCTGCAGCCTCTGCACCGGGCGACCCCCCGAGGAAATCGCCGAGGAGATCGGAGATGGAGGAGCAGGACTTCTCAAGAGCTTCCTCACTGAAACCCTCAACGAATACCTCGCTCCCTTGAGAATGCGCAGAGCTGAACTGGCCCAGGATCCCGAGTTGGTGAGCAGGGTCCTCCGAAAAGGGATCGAGGACGCTCGAAAAGTGGCCATCGAAACCTTGAACGAGGTGCGCGAAGTCATGAATATGAATTTCTGAGCAGACCAACCTGGTGAACTGGGCAATTGGGATTCTCAGCAGAGCTCAGGCCTGGCCTATCCCCCTCCTCTGTCTGCTGGCCCTGAGCGGCCCTTGTTTAGCTCAGATCGAAACCGCCAACGGGGGCATCACCTCTCCTCGAAGCCCGGCCCTAAAAACCCGAGCTTTCACCGAGAGAGCCGAAAACGTGGACAAGGTGGGTCTCAAGCTGACCGGCGTGATAGGTCTGTCTCTGGAAGACGAACTGACCATCATTCTGCCCCTGGAATCCATGCGTTATCTCGACGAGCGAGGCCTGGGATTGGGAGACATGCGAGTGTCGTCCAAACATTCGCTGCACCAAGTTGACGGAGTCATGACCTCCGATCGGGTGGCGGTGATCTTCGATGCCACCCTACCCACCGGTGACAGCCGTATGGAAGGAGTGCCCCTGAGGGCCCAAATGGGACTGGGCACCCCCCAATTGGGTGCCGGTCTGGTCTACACTTTGATTCGGGATCGCCATCGTTTTTCCGCCGAAGTGGGCTATCGATACCCCTTCGGTCAGGGGCTGGCGGGTAGCGGCAGAACCAATTTGGCCTATTGGTATCGTCTCAGCCCGGCCCAGTTCCCAGAAGACCGGCAGGTGACCGAAATTCGAGGGGTGATCGAAGTTCTCTCGGAGTGGCGAGGGGCAGAATTCGGAAACGCCCCCGGCAATATCACCTGGTTGGCTCCCGGAGTCCAAGTCTACCCCTCCCGCACCTGGCAGCTCGAGGCCAATCTTCTTGTCCCCATCGCCCAATCTCTTCGAGACCCTCTAGGCCAACGGCGAGTGGGCGGAGGAGTCACGGCCATCGTGCGGTTCTAAAGCGCTCGCCACCTCCAATCGCATCGGAAATTTCCAATACACTAGAGGAACTATGGGTGGGGCTCCGGTGGACACCACCACCAACCGCATCGGCAACACCAAATACAGCAACGGCCTATTCGGTTGGTAGGGCCACGGCCTCAGGGAAATCAAGGGCCCATCGAGCAGCCTTCCCCTGAGGAAACCAGGAATACTGTATACTGAAGGTATGTTAGCTTTAAGTCCCTTGGTCCGTCTCGTCCTTCTCAGTCTCCTCTTCACCCTCGCGCAAGGCGTCCAGGCGACCGCCGAACCTCTGGTGGTCTTGAGAACCCACGCCTTCGGGATGGAATGACTGCCTTGCAAACAGGGCGTGGTCAACGCCCTTCGCGAGCTTCCCACCATCGACGAGATCGAGATCCGTCTCCAAAGCAATGAAGTCTTTGTCCACGCTCGAGGCGACCTCCATCCTGAGGAACTCTTCCAGGCCATCCGAGCCTCGGGGTTTCGAGCCGACGAGCGCATTTGGGTCCTGGCCTACGGTCGCTGGGGCGCCAACGGATTCTTGCCCCAGGGTTGGGAGCGCCCCATCCCCACTTCAAAATCTCCCCCTCGAGACCTCGAAGGGGGCCCTTGGAAATTGCTCTTTGAGCGCCAAGACGAAGCTTGGATCTTGAGTGAAGCCAGCTCTATTGATGAGGTGCCCAGCCTAAGGAATGAGGATGGTTAGGAAGAAACTCGCTTTTACAGTCCCATAAGGATAGTCAAACTTTTCGACAGATCGATCTCCTCGATTCCGAGGGACGCACTGACAAGAGATACGTCTTCGACTAGGGCGCTCGCAGCATCCGTCTCGAGCATCTCGACCACGAAGGCCAGATCACTTCCACTCAGGCACTCTCGAAGCAAACCGATTATCACAAATTGGTCCAGCGTCTCAGCATGTCGCCCCCGTCCACTCAGCAAGTGGCCACACCCCAAAGCCTTAGTGGTGGCTTGAACTCTGATTCTCTGAACCAACTTCACTAGACCCATACCCCTGCGCCTTGAGTGGTCCGTATCCTATACTCCCGTGCGTTGAGTCGTCCGCATTCTCCGATGAGGATCCATCGGGTACCCTCTGGCTGCTGGCTACGTCGTACCTCGCTCAAATATGTCCAATATTATGCGCTCGGTACTCCTTGCCACACCCACGGGGACGCCGGGAACCCGCGTTTGCGTGGGTGGCCGGCGCCTCTTCGCCCAGCATAACTTGCCAACTCAACGCACGGGAGTATAGCCGAGGCTCCACCCACCAGGAGTGAATTGGCGATTCAAGAATCTCCTGCTTATGGGTGCTATGACGCTCTTGGCCATCGGGTCCGCGCTGTTTGGGTTGCTCATGGCTTGGCTTGTGGTGCGGCATAAGCAAGGGCCCGCAGGACGGGCTCAGGCCTTGCTTTTTCTGGTGGGAGGCGTCTTAGCTGGAGTCTACATCTTCACCACTGATCGAGCCATGCGAGCCGAAACGCTTTTCGAAGCCATGGTGGAGGGCTCAAACGGAGTGGCTGCCGGTGAACCGGCCCCTGTTCGGGAATTGGTCTTCGAGGTCGAGCATCACGATGTAGAACACAGCCTGCTGATCGCACCTCGGTCGGAGGCCCTCGAGGCTCCTCAAGGAGAGGTGGAATTGCAGTTCACCTTGCTCGGCCCCGATGGAGAACTCATCTTAGAAGATCAGAGTCTCTACTCCGTTCGTGGCGGCAACCAGCGAACACGGCGAAACTGGCAATCCAAGACTTTTCCCTTTCGACCGCAGTCGATTGGCCCTCATACCCTCAATTTGGTGATTTTGACCACGGACATCCCTGAAGTCCATATTCGAGTTGCCGATCCCTTAAAGACCGATGGGGAGAGAATTCCGGGTTTCTAGGCCAGGCCACAGACTTGGGCTCTTTGGGTTCGGCGATTCAATCAGCTCAAGGAATCAGAGCCCTAAAATCGCTTGCGAAAGCGTTCGACAACCGCCATCATCGGTGGACCCTAGCGCGAATGGACATCCTCGACGATGGGCTCTGGAACGCCGCCGTAGTGAACTTCAGCCACCAACCCGGCAGGCAGGTTATGGTGTCGCTCTCGCCTCCGGCTCACAACTTCGCCACTCTCGAGCCAAATCGCTGTTCTCCGAGATGGAACCTTCTCCTTACTTTTGCCAAGCCAGGGCGTGCAGGACATGATCGCAAAGCTGGGAACCTGCCTGTCCGAGCCATCTATGGTTCAGGCAAAAATCCTGTAGGCCAGTCGCTGGTCCCATAGCGGAGAGCAGATTATGAGAACGGTATTTTCTTGGACTTTGTTGATCGCCTTGCTCGTTTCCACTTCCACTTGGGCCAAGCCTGAGTATGACAAAGCCGTTACCCTGAAAGCTTCCGAGGTGCTTCCGGCCAACTTACTGGTAGGCCCAAACTTCAAGGTGGAAGAAGATGTTGAGAACGATGGATTTCTC
>JBJHCR010000061.1:2430-23513 GCA_050486105.1 Vulcanimicrobiota bacterium | reverse complement strand
CCCTGTCCACCGACAAGGCGGTGGCCCCGAGTTCGGTGATGGGAGCCACCAAAAAGGTCATGGAGTTGCTGCTTCACACCAGCGGAATGCCAGGTTGTGCTGCCGTTCGATTCGGCAATGTTCTGGGCTCCAGAGGCAGCGTGGTGCCGACCTTGCAGCAGCAGATCGCGGTGGGAGGTCCTGTGACTATCACCTCTCCGGAGATGGAGCGTTTCTTCATGACCATCCCCGAAGCGGTGTCTTTGGTTCTGGGGGCGGGCTCTCTGGTTGAAGGAGGCGAGATTTATGTTCTCGAGATGGGTCAACCGGTGAAGATCGTCAGTCTGGCTGAGAACCTGATCCGACTTTCGGGCTATGTCCCTCACCGAGACATGGCCATCGAATTCACCGGGGTGCGTCCGGGAGAGAAACTCACTGAGCATCTGGTTGAAGACGGAGAGAGTTGCCAACCCTCCGGATGCCCTGGAATTCTCAGAGTCACACCTACTAAACTCGACCCTGATTGGCCACGAAACTCTTTGGACGCTTTACGGTTGGCAGTTCAAGAAGGCGACCAACAGGCCGCACGAAGCCACCTATTCCGTCTCGTTCAAGAGCCTTAAGGATTCCAATAGGGCCAAGAGGTTTCCCAGGAGCTTCTTCGACCGGAAGAGAACCAATAGGCTGTGGCGGTGGGGAGCTTAATCACGCTTCGTAGTAGGATCGCCCACGGAGGTATCGACTTGAAATTTCTTGAGAGCAAGAGACGAAGACTGGCTTGTCTGGTTGCGGGTTTCGCGCTATTCACTTTAATGATGGATGGGGGAGGGGACCGAGCAAAAATCGGTCTTGATGATCCCCGTCCCAGTTCAAACAACGTAGTTTTTTCCGATCCTGACGGCGAAGGACCCCGTCCCGCCGGTGTTGAGCGGGTGGAAGGCGAGCTTTATCTCGACCTTCGAGATGAGCTCAGCTCCAAAGACCTGGAACAGTTCGCCGAGGAGCATGGATTGGAACTGAGGTACTCGAGCGAGCCGGGCAAGCGACACAACACGGTGATCGCTACCGTTTCTGAGGACCGTATGGCTTCAGTCCTAATTATGCTGGAGGCCGACAATCGTGTGGAATCGGTGGATCCGAATTACCTGTTCTCTTTGACGGCCCTCGGTGAGCCCACCGAGAAGCCGAACGATCCTCGTTATGACGAGCAGTGGCACATGAAGATGATCAACGCAGAACAGGCTTGGCCTCTTTCGGTGGGTCGCGACGTCGTGACGGCAGTGATCGACACCGGGGTTGCCTACCGAGACTTCCAAGACTTCCATCAGGTGGAAGACCTGGACCAGACCGGGTTTGTTCCTGGCTACGATTTTGTCAACAAGAGAGTGGAAGCTCTCGATGACCAGTGCCACGGCACTCATGTGGCTGGAACCATCGCCCAATCGACTCACAATGGCAAGGGAGTGGTTGGAGTGGCCTATGGAACTCGGATTATGCCGGTCAAGGTACTCAGCAAGACCGGTTCGGGAACCCTGGCCGACGTAGCCGACGGGATCCGTTTTTCCGCCGACCATGGAGCGACAGTAATCAACATGAGCCTTGGGGGCCCTTTCCCCAGTGCCAGTTTGGCCGAAGCGGTGGCCTACGCTCACCGTAAAGGAACGATCGTGGTCTGTGCCGCCGGGAACTCGGCGACCGAAAGACGGGAGTACCCAGCGGGATTCCCTGAAGCTGTCTCGATCTCTTCAGTCAACCAGGTCGAGGACATCTCTTTCTATTCCAACCGGGGAGATCACGTGAGCCTAGCTGCTCCGGGCGGGGACACCCGCAATTTCGGACCGGCCGGCGGGGTCCTGCAGAACACAATTGCCCCTCGCAATCACACCACTTCGGACTACTACTTCTTCCAAGGCACTTCCATGGCGGCCCCCCATGCCGCAGGGGTGGCTGCCTTGGTGGCCTCCACCGGTGTGACCAACCCTGACGCCATCGAGCGAGTTCTTCAGAAATCCGCTCGGCCCAAGGATGCTCCTCCTCAAGCCGGTTACGGAGCTGGAATCCTCGATGCTCAGGCCGCCGTGGCCTTATCTGGGGTCCAGTATAAACTCTGGCAATTGGCCTTGGCGATGGCTCTAGTGCTGGTGGCCGGAGTTCCCATGCTGCGTCGTAAGGCCTTTCATTTGTGGGTCCTTACGGTGCCGACTGCCGTGGTTGGATCCAGTGGGCTGTTCTTTCTGGCCTTACTTTTCCCTTGCCAATCAGGTTGGTCCAATTTTTGGACCCTGGGCCTGCCATCGTGGGGGATTCCGCTGATGGGTGCAGCTCACCACGGTAACCCCCTGCTCTTGAGTTGCTTGATTCCCATGCTGCTATCGATCGTGGTGGTGGAGAAGCCAGTTTTTCGGGTTTTGGTTTCAGGCTTGGCGGCAGGATTCGCAGCTCATCTGCTGTTCGCAGCGGTCTTTGCCACGGTCAGCGTTCTCTACATCCCGGCGCTGCTCGGAAAGCTGTGGCTGATCGCCAATGGACTGTTGTGCTTCTTCCTGGCCGTGGTTCTGGCTGAAGAACATCCCTAACTCGCGAGCTGAGCAAGGTTAAGATGGACGGTCTTCGGGCCGTCCATTTTCTTAGGATCTGGCCAGGAATAACTTTCTAGTTTCGAGTGCGGAGGCGCCCGGATGGCAAGGCGCTTTTGACGCGGTTTGTTTGACACAAATAAGGAGAAAGCAACGAAGCCAGCCGGGATGGATCCGCGCTCCAAATCGGGAAGTTATTCCTGGCCAGATCCTTAGGGCCGAGGGGGGCCGACTTCCGTTCACTAGTCTGACGCTACCCGTTCTTTGTCAAACTCCCGGCCTGCTTGGGTAACCGCCTTAGCCCAGATGGTGATGACAATCAGCGTGATGACTCTGAAGGCGATCTCCCCGGCTTCAGTTCCCAGGCCAATCAACACTGCTAAACCCCCGGTCAGCAGCATCAGCACCGAGGCAACAATGTCTCCGGTGCGCATTCCCGGGCCCTCGATGAGCGGTTTGAATTTGAACTTGGTGTCGCGATTGGTGGCTGAATACAATACCTCCTTAGCAGCATTGTTCAAGCTGTAGTTGGCGGCCCCGAACACCACCAAAACGATTTGAATAGTCATCAGATCGATGGGAAAGGAGAACGCAAATAAGGTGAGGGCCGAGACAGCGGGCAAGACCAGCAGCGCCGTGCGCACTCCAAGGTTTTGGAACAGGAGTCGGACCACCACCAAAAGCAGAAAGATGCTGATGACTCCCTGGTAGAAGAAAACACGAGAAAAGAGGAAGCGAGTCTTGGCTTCGAGTTCTGAGCGATACTGGGCATAAAGATTTTCGGTGGTGGAGTCGGATTCCCTAAGAAGGCCGGCCAAGACAATCAAGCTGTCTTCCCGTTCTCGACCGTCCATGGACTTCAAGTGATAGACCAGTTCGAAAGCTTTGTCATCGCTATCGGTGAAGGTTTCTGAAAACTGCTGACGTGAGAGTTCTCGATCGATGGCGCGCTGAGAGAGAAACTCGATTCCGGTGTTGAAGAAGGCTAAGCAGAAGACCATGATACCTATACGTCGGACATACGGTCGAGCCAGAAGTTCACGAACGTCGGCCAACAGACCGTGACTTTGCTGTCCTGGAAGCTCAAGTTCTTCAGTCTTCTCCGGCTCCAGGTTTTCTCTCCGACTCGCATCTTTAGCTCCAGCAGCTTTGAGAATGGTCATCAGGGCGATGGCCATGGCCATCGCTGAGAATATGATGGCGTAATCCTTCCAGGCAGACTCGGCCAAATCTGCCGAAAGGGCTGTCCCGGCTATGTTTCCCAGGGTCGCACCCAGGGTGATGAAGGCGAAGCATCGTTTGCTCTGCTTGGCGGTGAAGATGTCGTTGATGCAGGCCCACAGAATGGCAATGGCTAGCATGAAGTAGGTTGAGGCAAAAAAATAAAAAGTGATGACGGCGGGTTTACCGAGGCTGAGCAGGGCCCAGGCAAACACCAGCTTGACCGCAGTGATGGTCAGGAAGGTTAAAGACACCACTCGGTAGCGGTCGTAGCGATCAATTAAGGCATTGAAGAGCGCTGTGACGGCAATGGAAAGAAAAGGGACGACCAGGGCCACCACAGGAAGGTACGAAGGGTCGAATTCCTTGAGAAATTGGGAGTTCCTGAGAGGCTTGATCAAGTAATAGGAGAGCAGCAGAAAAAAAAGGGAGACAAAGGAAAGAAGCACCCTATGGACGTTTTCTTTCTCGGCCCCAATGAGCCAGGTGAGGAGATGCCAGCCTCGCCCTGCTGACCTGACATCTGGGATGAGTTGGTCCCTTTCTGCTTGTCTCATGGGCTAAGTGGTGGCAAAGATTCCGGCTAGGATTAGTGAGTCGGCTCGGGGGCGGGAACTCAGAGGTAGTAGCCGTGCTCGGCTAGGACCTCAAAAACCATGCGCTGGGCTACCGAATGGGGAAGGTTCGGGTGGCGAACGATGAGATAGATGAGCAAAGCCAAGGCCAGCAGACCCACGGTGATCCGAAGGACTGTTCCCTTGAAGGACTCTTTCTTTGAGCCTTGATGGGTCTGAGCTTGCTGTTGGCGTTCCGATTCGAAATGCTGTTCTCTCAACTTTTCGGTGTCGCTTCGGGTCTTTTTCTGCTTCCAGCCATCGAAGCGTGCCTTGGCCTGGTCCACGCCCCCGGTGAGAAATGGGATTGCGTCTCTCAAAGACCCCGGTCTGGGAGTCAGACCTTCACTGAGGTCTTGCTGCAGGATATCGGAATCGAGGTTGGTGCCACAGTTCTCACAGAACTTAGCTTCGGGCAGGTTCTCTGCTCCACAACGAGCGCATCGACGTGTCATGAGCGGCGCCTTCGCTTTAATCTCTAGTAAAGCCTTTCGGGGTTCTTAGCCGACTGAGAAAACCCTGGCGGTGCAAAGGGCATGGTCCGAACTCTTGGATGGCGGTGCGATGTTCCAGGGTGCCGTAGCCCGCGTTGCGATCGAAACCGTACTGCGGATAAAGGCTGTGAGCTTCGTGCATCATTCGGTCCCGGAAGACTTTCGCCAGAATGGAAGCGCAAGCGATAGAGAAGCTTTTGTCGTCTCCTTTGATCACTGCTCTTTGGGGACCCAACCAGTGGGGAAGGGGATAGCGTCCGTCAACCAGGAGGCCGAAATCGGTCGAATTGTCCAGGGCCTGATCCACCGCCCTTTGCATGGCCAGAAAGGTCAGGTGATGGAGGTTGAGACCCTGGTCGAATTCCTCGGGGTCGACCACACCATAGCCAATGGTCATGGCGATCTCTTGAATACGGGGAACCAGGGCCTCTCTCTCCGAGGGGCTCAACTGCTTGGAGTCTCTCAAAAACGGGAGCTTGACGTCGGTGCGGTTTGGCCCAACAAAGCAGGCGGCCACCAGGGGGCCGGCCAGCGGACCACGGCCCACCTCGTCCACCCCGGCTAGATGAGGGGACAGCTCCTGCTTTTGAAGTTTGTCGAACTGTAACAGGGCCTTCTGTTTGGCCCAGGCCTGCTGGAGTTTTTGTCGCTCAGAACTCGTAAAATCGGAGTCTTCGATTAGGCCACCAAGCGTGCCGGCTCCTCGGTCTATTGCCAGATAGGTCTTGGCAAAAATGCGGCGCACACTCAAGGCGACTCTTCGGCTGAGACCCGCTCCCAGGTGATCGGAAACTCGGGGTTGGAAAAGAGATTGAGGAAGCGTTCGAAGGCTCTCACTTCTTGGTCCGGCTCTCCGCTTCGCTGTAGGGCCCAGGCTGTGCACAGGGCTTCCATGGGGGCGATCTCCCAGCGGCCGGGTGCAACTTCGGCAAGTTCGGGTACCAGGTCCAACAGCCGTCCTCGGGAGTGCAGTTCGTTCAGCAAGACCTTGAGCACCCGCTCGTGGGGTAAGATGTCTCGACGCACCGAGCCGAGGGCAGCTAAGGTGGCTAAGGAGCGGTC
The DNA here is from genome assembly GCA_050486105.1 of Vulcanimicrobiota bacterium. Lineage (GTDB taxonomy): Bacteria > Vulcanimicrobiota > Xenobia > Xenobiales > JADMJV01 > JAEXNA01. Next base: position 17,567 of record JBJHCR010000061.1, on the reverse strand, counting down.
TCCTTCGATGCGAGGGTAGAGGATGCCGGGGGTGTCTAGAAGGTCGTAACGTCCGGCAACGGTGACCCATTGAGCTCCCCGGGTGAGCCCTGGCTTTTTACCGGCCTTGAAGCGAGTCTTACCCACCAGGCGGTTGAGCAAGGTGGATTTTCCCGAGTTGGGCAACCCGGCGACCATCACTCGAGGCGCTCTTGGAAGCAGACCTTTCTTGCTTCTCTTGGCGGTGATCTTTTGCTCCAGACGAGCCAATAGTCCAGTGAGCGGGCCTGGCCCCCGACCGCGCACCGCACTCATTTCCACCACATCCAGGTCTTGTTGGGCAAGGTACCGACGCCAGTGTTCCGTCTCGGGAGCCTCAGCCAGATCGGCTTTGTTGAGAACCAGAACGTAAGGAGTGGAGCGTTGATCCAGCAGAGTTTCAAGCTCTGGGTGGCGGGTGGACACGGGAGCCCTGGCGTCGAGCATCAGCAAGACCGCATCGGTGAGTTTGAGATTGGCTTCCAGTTGCCGCTTGGCTTTGACCATGTGGCCTGGGAACCAGGAAAAGGCTCGATCCTGAGGGTCTTTAGGTTCGCTGGTCTTAGACTTTTTTGCTCTCTTGGAACTGATAACTCACCTACTGTCAAAGTTGGAGGGCTGGAAAAATCTCTTTCCCAACCTCTCAGCAGCTTCCTGCGAGGTCTCAACTTCGAGGCTTTTTCCGCCTGGAGAAGTCCAAAGGCCTCTGAAGAATGGAAGTTCGGAGGGAGAGGTGGAGCGGTGAAACATTCTTCCAAAGAAGGTGCTTCAAAGTTCTTGAAAGTGCAGAGTTCTTCAGGAGAACAGGATCAGGAAGAGAGCCGTTTTTCGTTTGCCGGCATCCTCGGAAAAAAGAAAAGAGAGCCCAGGGAATGAGCTCTCTTTTCTGGTTGGTCGGTCGTCTCTCGAGAACTACTTGAAGGATCGTTTCTCTTTGATTCGAGCCTTCTTGCCGATCCGATCCCGAAGATAAAACAGACGAGCTTGGCGCACCGCGCCTCGACGAAGCACTTCGATCTCGGCAAGTTTGGGACTGTGCAAGGGCACCGTCCGTTCAACGCCGACACCGCCGGAGATCTTTCTCAGGGTGGCCGTCTCAGACACGCCTTTGCCGGAACGCAGGAGGCAAACACCTTCGAATGCCTGGATTCGCTCTTTGTCGCCTTCGACAACTCGCAGATTGAACCGCACGGTGTCGCCAGGTCCAAAGTCGGGAATGTCGCTTTTTAAGTATTCTTTCTCAATCTCGTTGATCACACTCATGGGAGCAAAACCTCTTTCTACAAGAAACCGCCAGAGTTTACCACGTTACCCAAACTGTGGCAAGGGTGGATTTTTGGTTCGTCAAAGAAATGTTTGGCGAACCAAAGTCCGCGATTTCTCAGGGGGCCTTGTTACGCACCCTGAAACCGGCTTAAGTATGGATCCTCCGGGCTATTCCGGCTTTCGCTCCACAGTTCTGACGGTGATGGGATATCGGATCACTTCGGTGTCCTCCAGCGAGACTACGATCCAGAACAGACCCTCCTTGTCGAACGGGATATCCGGAAGATAGTTGATGGCCATGAACGGGGTGTGTTCGTTGACAAACTGCAGCGGCTGCTTACCGGTGGACAAGTGCACTGAGCCGTCAGGGCGCAAAACCTTGATTTCTTGATGGCGCTCTTGAATGCCCCCGATCCAGCCGTTGACGATGTGAAAACTCATCTTGAATGGGAGTTCAGGAAATGGCAGGTCGTAAAAGACGTACCGCAAGGTGGGAGCTTGAGCTTCCTTGTACTCGACCTCAAAACAAGGAACGGAAAACTGTAAACGCGGTTCTTTTCTGGCTCCGCCTTGGCCTGGGGCCACTTGGGCGGCTATGCTTTGGAGAATGGGATTCTGGTCCATGGTGTGCTCCTTTAAGACCCTGATAGCCCTAGACACTCTCGTGCCTGGTCTTTAGAGATTCCTTCGAACCCGACGGTCTTAAGTTTCGACTTCTCACCGCTGAGGAGTTCTACCTGCGATCTCCGTAGCCCTAACTGCTGAGCCAGGAATCCGATCAGGGCATGATTGGCCTTCCCGTCCACCGGGGGCGCGGCAAGTCGGATAACCAGCGCTCCGTCGTGAACACCTTCGCATCGATTTTGGCGGCTTCTGGGCTTGACCTTGATCGTAAGGATCAGTCGACCATCCTGGGCTTCCGTGAGTGGACTGCACCCTTTCAGAGGTCGGAGGTTCCTTTGCCCTGGGTGGACTCGGCCCCTTGAGAGTCGGACCCTTCTTGGGACTCAAGCAGGTCGCGGCTGCCAGGGTGAACCGGAAGCTTGGAGACGAAGAGGTGATACCAGCCCTCTCCGTGCTCTCGCAAGAGTTTTAGGGCCTGTTTGGCCGCTCGACGACCGGCCTCTCTTTTGCTGTGTCCTTCTCCAAACCCTAAGGCTTGATCGGCCAAACGAACTTCAATCTCGAACCGACGATCGTGAGGAGGCCCGGACTCCGACAGAAGCCGGTACTCCGGAAGGGCTTGAAAGACGGTCTGAACCTTCTCTTGCAGGCGAGTTTTCTCGTCCTTTACCGCGCCCAAGCCTTTCTTGATGTCGTCTCCCAAAAAGCCGAGGATCACTCGCCGGGCCTTACTGAAACCACCGTCCAGAAAAACTGCCCCAAGGACCGCCTCGAGGCAGTTCGCCAACAGGCTGCTTTGCCGTCTTCCACCGGCGTAAAATTCTCCCTTACCGACTTGGAGGTAGGGACCCAAATTCAACCTTTCGGCACAGAGTGCCAGGTGCTTCTTACTCACCAAATAGCTCTTGATCTGGGCCAAGTGGCCTTCGGGTTCCTTGGGGTAAATTCGGAACAGGTGCTCGACCACCGTCAATCCCAATACTGAGTCCCCCAAGAACTCCAGGCGCTCGTTCGAAGTCAGCCGAGGACCGATCTCGTTAACCAAAGATTCGTGGATGAAGGCTTGCTGGAGCACCTCTAGACTGACGAAGTGATAGCCCAGGCGGTCCTCAAGGTCTTTCCAATCTTGAGGCTCAAGACCACTAAAGAGACCTTGGGGCCATTCTCCAAGTGTCTCCGAGGGAGGTTCGTTCACCTTTTACCCCTTCCAAGCTCCCAGACCCAGGACCACATTGTGACCTCCGAAACCGAAGGTGTTGTTCAAGGTGAAGTCCACCTTTTGCTCACGGGCCACGTTGGGAACCACGTCGATAGCACACTCGGGATCGATCTCTTCGAGGTTGATGGTGGGAGGAACCATCTGGTGCTCCAAGGCTAGAGCACAGACGATCGTCTCTATGGCTCCTGCGGCCCCCAAAGTATGCCCAGTCATGGACTTGCTGGAACTCACCGCGACTTTGTGAAAGTGTTCACCGAAGACCGCGCGCACAGCCTTCACCTCACAAGGGTCTCCCACCGGAGTGCTGGTGCCGTGGGCATTGATATAATCTACATCCTCGGGCTTCTTACCGCAGGCCTTAAGACAGATCGTCATGGCTCGTGCGGCACCCTGGCCCTCGGGATCCGGATTTGTCATATGGTGAGCGTCCGCCGTGCTTGCGTATCCCAAAAGCTCCCCGAAGATCTTGGCGCCGCGGGCCAGGGCGTGCTCGAGACTCTCCAAGATAATGACTCCTGAGCCCTCCCCCATCACAAACCCATCTCTGCCCTTGTCGAAAGGTCGTGAGGCCTTGGCAGGCTCCTCGTTGCGGGTCGACATGGCTCGCATGGCGCAGAATCCGCCGATTCCTAGAGGGGTTATCGCCGCCTCGGTCCCTCCGGCCAACATAACTTCGGCTTGGTTGAGGCGGATAGCGTCATAGGCGCTGGCGATGCAGTTGCCTCCCGTTGCACAGGCCGAAACGACCGAAAAGTTTGGGCCTTTCAACCCCAGAAGGATGCTGACCTGACCGGACGGCATGTTGGGGACCATCATGGGGATGAAGAAAGGCGAGATGCGGCGCGGACCTTTGGTCATCAAGTTCGCGTGCTGCTCTTCCCAGGTCTTCATGCCTCCGATGCCGGAGCCGATCACCACTCCCACGCGCTCTCGATCGCAGCGCTCTAAGTCTAGGCCGGCGTGCTCTAAAGCCAGGCGCGAGGCGCCCATGGCTAGGTGAATGACCCGATCGCTGCGCTTGGCGTCTTTCTTATCGAGAAAATCTTCAACGTCGAAGTTCTGAACTTCTCCAGCAATCTTGGTGGAAAAGTCGCTAGGATCGAATGCGGTGATCGGTCCGATGCCACTCCGTCCGGAACGCAAAGCCTCCCAGAAGGTGTCGAGCCCAACGCCGAGCGGGCTGACGACCCCTAAACCTGTTACTACCACGCGTCGACTATGTAGGTCCATAAGCTCTCCTTGATGCAGCATCCGACAGGTTCGATCCCACCTCTGGCGGCCGTGTTTCTTTCTCGCGACGTCGAATCTCTCTCGAATACAAGCTCGGTATTCTGTGTTCGCTTCTCCTTGGGAAGGACCGCCCGAGCACCGGGCAACGGCACGAACCGACCGAACGCCGCATTGATGTTTGGACTGCGTTCTTCCCTCTCGAAAGCTCACCCTTCAAAGCCTGGAGTTTTACCAAAAAGGTAGCCTCCCTCCGGGGTTGAAAGACTATCCCTGTGTGTTATCCAAGGCCTTTGTTGGCTCTCTTTTTCGTCGTTGTGTCCGCCTTATTGGCCCAGGCTCAACCCACAACTTTGCTGTTGAGTCCGGCTCCTGAATCGGAGGTTTTCAGTCACGAGATGGTCGTGTCGGCGACCGTATCAGGGCCCTTGGCTGAGTCCCTTCCCTTAGACACGGCCCGACTTTTCGTCGACGATCGAGACGTCACGGCCTGGTGTCTGCGCCACGAAACTCTGCTGAGCTATCGGCCCTTGAGTCCCCCGAGTGAAGGCGAGGTGCAGGCGAGGATAGAGTTCGCCAACGGTGTGACCAAGAGATGGTCGTTCACCGTAGTACCTCACCGAGCTATTCAGTCTGTGACTCACAACGGAGCTCAAGGTTTAGGAGAGTACGAGGAACTCGAGGTCGTCGTAGTGGGTGATCCCGGAGGACGCGCGACTTTTCATATGGGCAAAGGGGCTGACGAACCTATGGTTGAGGATGAAGAGAATCCCGGCCACTATTCGGGAACCTATACCGTGCAACCAGGAGATTCGTTCATGGGGGAGACCTTGACCGGGCGACTCCTGATCGATGGACGTCTCAGTGAACTTGAAGCTGACGAGCCTTTATCGATCTTTGGCCACATCTTTAAGGTTCGTATCCTCTCTCCCCCATCGGGCTCAAGTGTGCCCAACAACTTCCCCATTCGCGGACGAACTCGGCCGGGCAGCAAAGTGGTCCTGGTTCCTCGCTTGTCCTTCAACCGAAACACGCCGCCGCCCAACACTGCCGTAGGGGGAGGTGGAGGCAGCATCGAGACCAGAGCTGACGATGAGGGATTCTTCGAACTGTACTACGGGGTGCCATTGAGTTTGCCCAATCTTTCGGTGGTCCTATCGGTTTACGCCGTCAATCGGACCGGAGATCGGAGTGTTCCCGTCACCTTGAGATATCATTTCTGAGTCGCATAATCGCTCGATTCTCTTCGGCACGATGAGGGTTCCGCTCTGAAAACCCAGGGCACTCTTAGACATGAAGTTTCCAGTGAAGGGAATTGACTTGGCAGTTGCAAATCTCGTTGGATGAGAATCACTTTGCAGAAAATTGTCACTCTGGCTCTCGGGTTCGGTCTGCTGGCGACGTCCAGTCCGGCTCTAGCTCGAGATATTGCTGTCGAACTCGACAATCGAAGACTCCAATTCGATCAACCACCCTTGATGCTCGAGGGTCGACTCATGGTGCCTCTCAGGGGCATCTTTGAGGCTCTACAAGCCGACGTCCTCTACGATGCGGCAACGCGCTCGATCAAGGCCACCAAAGGGGACACCGTAGTTCAACTCCAGCTCGGAAGTCGAACCGCCCTGATCAACGGACAGACGAGCTATCTGGATGTTCCAGCCAACACCATAGGTGGTCGCACTATGGTCCCCTTGCGTTTCGTTTCGGAAAGCTTGGGTGCGGAGGTCAAATGGGATGGAGCCACCCAAACAGTTCGGCTTTTTTCCGACGGGTCTGCTAGCACCGCTCCCGGACCGGGCTCGACTTCCCCGTCGACCGATAGTGGAGCACCCCCAAGGGTCGACCGAGTGATACACAACGCTACCGAGGCCATGGCACCGGGACAGGTTATAGAAGTCATCGTCTATGGTGAGCCGGGAGGCCAGGCCAGCTTCGAGATACTGGGGGCGACTCGGCCGGTGTCCTTACCTGAAGTGTCCTCGGGACGGTACCAGACTCGCTACACTATTCCTCGAGGGCTTCAGGTAGAGCAAGGTGTCCTAGTGGCCACTCTGCGCAAGAACGGTCGAGAGATGGCCCAAGAAGCTCAGCGCACCATAACTGTGCGAGATGGGAAAGCCACTTCTCCACAACCTGACCCCACAAGTGTCTGGCAGGCCCAACCCGCTGCTGATTCAACAGTGGCTGCCGTTCGCCCTCAAGTCTCCTTGAACTTCCCGGAGAACGTTAGAGCAGAAACCGTCAGGCTTTTCGTCGACGGTGTCAACTTCTCCAATCAGGCCTCCCTTCAGAATCGCCGCTTGACCTGGAGACCGACCTACGACCTCTCCAGTGGTCGCCATGAAGTGGAGGTCCAGGCTGTCGCGAACTCAGGAAACACCCTGAGCCACAGTTGGTTTTTCACTATCGAGCCGAGTTCTGGTGCCCAGACAGGACAAGTGCAGAACTTCACTTTCGAGCCCCTGAGCGCTGCCGCCGGGCAAACCGTGGTGGTTCGGCTCCAGGCCCCCGTCAACTCCAGCGGAACCTTCACCGTCGGAAACAGTCAGGCCATGGCTCTTCAGCAGGTGCGCAGCGGAGAGTACGAGGGTCGTTACACGGTGCGCAGCCAGGATCAAGGGACCCTACAGGTGCGTTCACGCGTGCGCCTTCCAAACGGTCAAATCGTAGAGAACGTTGCCTCGAACCAGCTCAGGATCGAATCGGCTTCCACTCAACTCAGTGTGGCCAATATCAGAAATGGAATGGCTCTGCCCCCCGTTTTCAATGTGCAGGGCCAAACCGCTCCGGGAGCAACAGTGACCGTGGTCGCTGAGTACTCCTCTGGAAATCTCCTAGAAGGCATCGTCGGGGCCAGTCGGCGCTTGACGAACTCGGTGACCGCCGGCTCCTCGGGCCACTTCGACGTGCCCTTCGATGGCTCGTCGATACCTTCCGGGCAGCAGGTGAGACTCACTGTCAGTGATAACCGCAACAGTCCTCCCGTGGTGCTCAGCGTCACCCGGCAGTAAATCTCGAATCCCAACTCTGGTCGGCATCTCCCGAAAATGGGAGGTGTCGATTTTTTATGGGGCCGGAACCACCGCGCTCGATCGTCCTAAGATGGCTTGCACCGCGGTGGACAGGCGGCTGGGAGTGAACGGCTTCTGCAGGAAGTTGGCTTGCGGTTCCAAGATATTCTCTCGCTGCACCGTCTCCTGACTGTAGCCGGAGATAAAAAGAGTTGGAAGCTCGGGCTTGAGCTCTCGAGCCTCTCGAGCCAGGGCCACCCCGCTCATTCCGGGGAGGACGATGTCGGTCACCAGCAAGGACAAAGTCGGGTTTTGTTCTCTCAGCGCCGCCAGGGCATCGTCGGGAGATGAGAAGGCCAACACCCTATAGCCCAACCTCTCTAACAACTTCTTGGTTATTTTCAGAATAGAGGGCTCATCCTCCACTACCAAGATTGTTGCCTGGGTCGCGTGCTTGATTTCTTCGGGGTCAGCCACATCCGAAATCTTACCCAAATCCTCGGAACAAGGAAGATAGATGGACACTTGGGTTCCCCGATCGGGCTCGCTTGCCACCTGGATAAATCCCCGGTTTTGTTGGACGATTCCGTAGATGGTGGCTAGGCCGAGTCCCGTGCCCTCCCCTACTCTTTTAGTAGTGAAGTAGGGTTCGAAAAGAAGGCTCATCTGCTCGGGATCAATTCCGATGCCATCGTCGTTCACCGAAAGTCGAACGTATCGACCTGGTAGGGCCTCATCATTGTGTGTGAGGTCTTTTTCCGTGAATTCGGCCAGTCCCGTTTCGATTTCGATCGTTCCATCGTTGGCGACGGCATCTCTGGCGTTGACCACCAGATTGACCAAAATTTGATCCACCTGAGTGGGGTCGACCCGGGTCCATAAGGGAGCCTCTGAGGGCTTCCAGATGAGGCTTAGGTCCTCCCTGAGAAGCCGTCTCAGCATGCTGAGCATGCTGTTCACGATTTCGTTGAGGTCCAGCAGCTGAGGCTCCACTGGTTGCTTTCGTCCGAAGCCCAGCAGTTTCCGAGTGAGGGCCACGGAGCGAACGGCCGCCCCTCGAATTTCATTGAGCTCTTCGGCTACCGGAGAGGATGGGTCTACCTGTTTGAGAGCCAGATCGGCGCAACACATAATGACACTCAAGGTGTTGCTAAAGTCGTGGGCGATACCTGCGGCTAAGCGACCGAGGGACTCGCTCTTCTGGGCCTGCATCAGAGCCGCTTGCAGACTCTCTCGCTCCAGAGCGGCCTCCCGGCGCTTGCGCACGTTCACCAGCAAGTGGGCGAAGACGGTGAGCAAACGTTTTTCTACCTCAGAGTAGGAATGCTTCTGTCGAACTGAGTCAAAACCGGCAAAGCCCAGACAGCGGTCTCCATCCATGAGAGGAACCGCGATGAGGCTCTGAATCTGTTGGGCATAGAGCACTGCCTTGAGGGGGTCCCCGGCTGGGAGCTTGTCTACGTCGGGGACATAGACTGTCTGACCGCTGGTGTGCGCTAAGACCCAGTCGTGCTGGTCCAGAAGGGATAGGGCCTGCAGGTTTTGGATCTGAGGCTCGATGCCCTCTTCGCACCACTCGTGGGTATTGATGCAGATATTTCGGGCAAAGTCATAGTCGAAGAGGTAGCAGCGATCCGCCTGGACAAAACGACCGAATCGTCCTAACGACTGTTCGATCGTCTGGTCGACAGTCTCCAAGGGAACATTGATGTAGGTGCTTGCCAATTCCATGAGCAACTCTTGGAGAAGCGCCTGTTGCATCAGACCCTGCTCGGTCATCTTGGCCCCGCTCACGTCGATGGTCAGCCCGGCGAGCTTGGTTCTTCGGGTCGTACTTTCCGTGCTGGGCCAGCCATAGGCACTCAGGTATCGAACCTCTTGGCTTTCGGGGACCACGATGCGAAAATCGCAATGGAAGTGACTCCCTTGAGACATGGCCAGAGAGAGTTCTCGCTGAACTTTTTGGCGATCATCGGGATGGATGGATTCAAGCCAGATGTCTTTCGGTAATCCTCGCTCTCCGCCGGGAAGTTGTCCTATCATTTGAGAAGTGGTAGGACCAAGGTCGACAGCAGCCCTCTCATCGAGGGTCCATTGCCAGAAAATCTTATTTTCGCCTTCTTGCGAAATCATGTCACCGCTTTTTGAACACTATTTGACTCAGTTCACTCTCGTAGTCCATTTTTCTCTTGGAACCAAGGCTGGGGAAAACTGTTCCTGAGGCGCTTCAAAAAATCCAGGACAACAGATCACTTTTTTCGCCCTTTCCCCCCACGGCGTTCGGGAGGGGCCATTTTCACCAGACGAGGGTGGAAGGTGGCCAGGACTTCTACCAGGTCCGTTTGCTCGGACATCACTTGGTGGATGTTCTTGTAGACCCCGGGTACCTCGTCGAGCCCCGAACTCAACAGAGTCACTCCAGCCTTCTTAAGTTGTTGGTTCACCTGCTCCCAAGAAAAAGTCTTGAGGGCCTGGGAGCGTGACATGACCCGACCCGCTCCGTGGCTCGCCGAGGCGAGGGACTCCTTCGAGCCTTTGCCTCGGACCACGAAAGCGGGGCTTGCCATGGAGCCGGGGATGATGCCTAGGACTCCAAACCCGGCTGGGGTGGCCCCCTTGCGATGAACGGTCACTTCTCGGCCTAGATGTTGCTCCTTCCAGGCGAAGTTGTGATGGTTTTCCACATCGGCGAGGACCTCGGCTCCCAAGCGGCGGGCGATCTCACGATGGATGACTTCGTGGTTGGCCGCAGCAAAGCGACCCATGAGTTGCATGGCCTCCCAGTACTCCTGACCTTCGGCCGATTGGAGATCGAGCCAGGCCAGATGTTTGAGCTCTTTGGGAAGCTCAGGGTGCAATTCCATGGCAAGTTTTGAGTAGTGGTCGGCCACGGCACTCCCTGCTCCCCTACTCCCACTATGGCTCAAGAGCGCCAGGTAGCGACCAGGCTCCAGGCCGAGCTGCGGTTCATCGATCTTCAGTTCTCCGTACTCCACGAAGTGGTTCCCTGAGCCGCTGGTGCCTAACTGAAAGCGAGCTTTGTCTCGAGCCCTTCTTGTCACCGGAACGACACCCCAGTCGTCGTCTAAGACCTGGTGCTCTCTGGGTTCTTCAAAGGAGGCACCCATTCCAAAGCGAGTCTCTTCTTCCAGGATTCTGGTGAGCTTTTCTTGACGTTTGCTGAGGGAATCAAGCGGCAAATCCAGCACTGTGAGCTTCATACGACAGGCGATGTCCACGCCCACGGCATAGGGGATCACCGCCTTTTCAGTGGCCAAGACCCCGCCGATGGGCAGTCCATAGCCTAGGTGGGCGTCGGGCATGAGGGCTCCGGCCACCGCGATAGGCAGGCGGCAAGCGTGGTGCATCTGCGCCACGGCGCCGGCTTCCAAATTGTCGCCCCATTGCCGCCACGGAGCCGTCTGGGCACGCTCTTGGAAGACGGTGTTCTGTCGACTTAGGAGAGCTTTGGCCAAGTCTGCCAGGCTCGGGTGATCGAGATAGTTGTGGGGGTGAGCCACCACTTTGGCAAGGAACGTTCGCATAGCCTTTGGACTTTGCCCGGCTTCGCTCATACTCTTGAGTTGAGGGTACACGAGTTTGTGGGTCGAGACGGGAAACCCAAGTTCAGTGAGTTCACTGACATTCATAGGTTAGGCTTTTGACAAGCTCGGCCATGGGCCTTTTTGCGATCTCAGAATTCGGCTGGTTTTCGGCTAGATTGGAGCAAAATTTCTTGCCTAGAAAAAGCAAAGCGGCGCGGAACCGACTCCACACCGCTTACTCTTCGGGCCAATAAACTTACAGCAGGTTCGGGATCTTTTGTTCGGCAGCGACATTGGCTCGGCGAAAGAAGAAGGTTACGCCGGTAGCGACGAAGATGATGAACAAAGAGTACAGCACGGGAATGGTGAGAATTTGTGCCTGCTGCTCTCCGGTGAAGGTCAAAATTACGATTCCGATGGCCAGCGGCCCGTTCTGAATCCCCGTTTCCAATCCCACCGTGCGGGCGTTCATGGGGTGGAGCTTGACGAGCTTGGCTAGATTGTAAGAAATGCCGATCCCGAAGACTCCCAAAAAGATGGAGATGAAATAGACCTCCCAGGGCGTGTCCAGCAGCATCTGCCAGTTTCGGGGGACCCAAGTGACTACCAAGAAGGCAATGATCACGATACCGAGCATGCCGCCCATGGTCTCCATCACCGCTCCAGTATTGGCACTATATCGTCGAATCAACATGGCGATTCCTACGGGAATGAGCAAGACGATCAATATGCCGATGATCTTCTCCGGGGGGATCCTTAGGTCTTCGGAAGTGAAGCGTCCTCCGTAGATATAGAGAGCTAAGGGGGTCATGACAATTGCCCAAATACTTGAGTTTGCGGTCATAAGCACGCTGAGTGCTAAGTTCCCTTTGCTGAAGTAGGTGAAGATGTTCGAGGTGGTTCCGGCAGGAACGGATCCCATTAAGAGAGCTCCGATGGCGAACTCCGGACGCACCCCCAGGGCGATAACCATGACAAAAGCAATAAATGGCATGATTCCGAATTGGCAGATCCAGCCAATGATGAGTCCCCAGGGTCGCTTAATGGCCGAAGCGAAGTCACGAGGGGTCAGTGAGGCCCCCATGCCCAACATGATGAAGACAATCATCACAATAAGCAGTTTTTCTTCTAAGGGTGAAACCATGGTCTATTCCTCCTCGACCTTCGCGCCTGGGGGTCGGGTGGGAACACCCACCGATTCTGCCGTCACTCCTAAGGTTTCTGGAGGCACGGATTCACTTATGCCTCCGGTCACCTCCTTGCGGAGGTCCTTACGCAGAATTTTCCCGATGGGGCTTTTGGGAAGTTCATCCCGAAAGTGCACCTTGCGCGGAACTTTATAGCCGGCCAGATGCTCCTTGCACCAGCGAACCAAGTCGGAGTCCTTGGGCGGGGGCTGTTTGGGCACTACATAGGCCCAGACCGCTTCCCCGGATTTTTCGTCGGGCACCCCGATGACCGCGACCTCATCCACGGCTTCGTGGCGAGCCAGACAGTCTTCCACCTCGTTGGGGAAGACGTTGAATCCGCTGACCAAGATCATATCCTTCTTGCGGTCCACGATGAAGAAATACCCATCCTCATCCATCTTTCCGATGTCTCCAGTATGCAGCCATCCGTCTTTGATGGTTTTTTCGGTTTCATCGGGGCGCTGCCAGTAGCCTTGCATGATCTGAGGTCCGCGGGCCATGATTTCGCCGGCCTCCCCCACCGGAACCGGATTCCCATCAGGGTCGAAGATGGCCACCTCGGTGGAGGGCACCGGGATGCCAATACTGTTGGCTTTGATGGTGCCTCCCAAGGGGTTGAAGGTCAGCACCGGCGAGGATTCGGTGAGTCCAAAGCCTTCCACCGCCACCGTATTGGTCACTTCTTTCCAGCGTTCGGCGACCGCAGATTGCAGGGCCATTCCCCCGGCGGCTGCCGCTCTCAGATGGGTGGGAGGGTGTTCCCTGAACCAGTGCTCATTCAGCAGGGCGTTGAACAGAGTGTTCACTCCCGAAATCCAGGTTATGGGGTAGTTCTCGAAGGCTCGTTTGAGGTTACTCGGTGGCCGGGGTGATGGGATGAGAATGTTCTTACAACCGGTCTGATAAAAGGCCAGAAGATTCACGGTGAAAGCGAAAATATGATAGAGCGGCAGGGCGGTGAGCACGATCTCTTTGGTAGACTCGATGTTGTGCCCGGCCATCTCCAACATCTGGGCGGTGTTGCTCAAAATATTGCCGTGACTGAGCATGGCACCCTTGGATACCCCGGTGGTTCCTCCAGTGTACTGCAAAGCAGCCAAGGATGAGTGGTCGATGCCCTCCAAATAGGAAGTCATTTTGTCGCTACTAAGTTTGCTTTTGCCGGAAGCTAGAGCGTCTTGGAATTTGGTGTGCTCAATTTCAATCTTGGGCAGCGAGAATTCCCAGAATTTCTGGAATTGCCAGATGATGGCCGCAACCAAGGAAGGAAAGAACTCCGATATGGCCACAGTGACCACTTTCTCGATCTTGTACTTGTTCAAAACTTTTGGAACCCGGTCGGCGAACATATTGATGATCACCAAGACCTTGGCGCCGGAGTCCGAAAACTGATGGGTCATCTCCGAGGCGGTGTACAGGGGGTTGGTATTGACTAAAACACAGCCGGCTTTAAAGATGCCGAAGGCGACCACCGGATAAGCCAGACAGTTGGGCAGTTGGACGGCAACCCTGTCCCCAGTTTGCAGTCCGACATCCTCCCTAAGGTAGGCTGCAAACTGGTCCGAATAGCTATCGACTTGCTCGAAAGTGAGATGGCCGTTCATTCCGTTGGGCATGCACTGGTTGAAGGCTTCCCGATTTCGGTGCTCATTGGCCACCTTGCGAATCATGTCCGCCAAATTGCTGTACGGAACTTCGGGAATTTCGGGCTTGGTGGAGGCGGGGTAGTGGTCGAGCCACGGAAACTTTGTCATTTTAGGATCTCCTGAGTAGCACAATCGTTTCACGCCTGGGAGATTTGGTCCTGCTGATAAAAGGTTTCCCTCACAGACCTTTTCAAGACTACCGGCCCGCCTATACCAGATAACGGCTTTTCGCTCTTATTTGCCGGCTAGCAGCGGTCTTTTGGTCTGTCGAACTGAGCTTGGGTCGGGAAAGGTTTGTGCTGTTGCTCGAAGCATCCGAATAAGCAACGTTCAGGCAACGCAAATGGCTAGACTTAGCTATCACTATATGAGGCCTCATAAAGAGGAATCAGCTCGATGCTAGGAGATTGTCCCATGAATATAATTGCAAGTACAACCCCCACCAAACCGAAGGTTGAGTCTATGGTCATGTCGGAGAAGGTGACCATCTCACAGAGGGTAGACAGGCAACTGAATCCTTCGAAGTACAGGAACAACACTGGGCCCGCTCCAGAAGCGCCTCAAGACAGTTTTGTATCCCGAGTCGGAACCTATGTAGCCGAAAAGCCTATGCGAACCCTCACCAACGCCTCAAATCTTGGGTTTGCCGTTCCGTTGGCGCTTGGAGCAAATTTTTCTGCCGGGCATCCGCTAGTTCAGGCGACTGTGTTCGTAGGGATGGCCGGGCATGCCCTTAATGCCTTGGTCACCGGAGAAACTTCCCTTCGCGAATCAGATCATGGAAGAACAGTTAGCGCTAGAAAGTTAGGCACCCAGGCCATGGGAGACCTGCTTACCGCTGTGGGCCTGGGCGCCGCTCTGGCCGGAGCAGGACCGGTCTCTTTGGTCTTTCTTGGCACCGGTACACTTCTAGCCACCTCGAATGACCGCTAAATAGATACTATAGCTGTTCTTCGGTGAGCTCGGATCTTGACCGGAATGTCCGTGTTGTGCGACCCTAGAACCTATGGACTGCCAAAACTGCGAACACCGTCTGGCCGGGAAAAGTCTCTTTTCCTGCTTGGGCTGTTCTGCCCTGGAAGTCGTGGAGGAACACCGGCATGAGAAGACCTATTCTCGCGGTCAGGTCCTCTATCATCAAGGCGATCCACTCTTCGGAATCTACTGTCTTAAGCGGGGCTTGGTGAAGCTGGAGGCTTTTTCCAGCCAGGGTGAGGTTCATCTCTTGAGGCTGGCACGACCAGGGGAACCCCTAGGCTACCGGGCCTATATCAGCAGACTTCCCTATCGATGTCAGGCCACGGCGCTCACCGAGGTTCAGGTGTGCGCCATTCCCACTGGCGTACTTCAAGACACCAGCAAGCGATCCCCGGAGTTCTCATGTCCTATTA
>JBJHCR010000061.1:0-2420 GCA_050486105.1 Vulcanimicrobiota bacterium | reverse complement strand
AAGGCTTGGTGCAAAGGCTGGCCTCGGACCTGCAATACGCCGAGGACCGTTGGCTGGGGCTCATGCAAAAAAACTCCGAGCAGCGGGTGGCCCAAATTCTGTTGGAGTTTCATGGCGCTGGGCAAGAATTTCCCTCGCGCAAGGATATGGCTCTCCTAGTCGATATGGCCCCTGAGACTTTCACTCGGGTGTTGTGCGGTTTTGAGGGTCGAGGATGGTTGAGTCGAACTCGAAAGACCATCGAGCTTCTCCAGTTTGCGGAACTCCAGAAGCTCGCGGCCTCCTAAAAGATGCTGGAGTCGTAGCGGTGGACATCCTGGGCGAAACCGCCGCTGGAAACGTAATTGATCAGCTGTTGATACCTTGGCATATTGTCGATGGTTCCGCTGTTGATGATGTCATTGAGAGATAGGGCCCCTCGATTGATGGCTTTAGTGATGGCGCCAATGGTCTGCACGTCGGTCTCTCCGACCAGTGGTTGGTTGGCCAGGTCAAGAAGGCCTCGGGACTCCAACAGTCTCTTCAAGCCGGGGTTGTCATAGAAACCGGGCCCTCCATTGATATCGCCCTTGAACACCGAGGCCACCTGGGTGAACAACTTGGCGTCCGGGGTCATGTTCTGAAAAGCCCGGGCGCCGGCCAGCATGCCCTCGGGGCTCAAGGCATCGTTGTCGCTAGCGTAGGCGGCAAACTGAAAGACATAGTTCCTGGCCACGGCCACGTCCCACAGGTGGGAGTCCACCAGATGGCCGAAGCGGGTACCAGGAATGGCGTCCTTTTGGGCCAGTCCGGTCTTGCCTTCCAGGCTGCCACCCAGGCGTTGGGCTTGCAGGTAGCTGGCGAAGTCCTGGGGATCGGAAGGGATGGCGAGATGCGAGTATCCGTTTGCTCCTTGGCCTGGATGGGCTCCGTACACTCCCCCACCGTAGGCGGTCGGCATAGTTGGCTGGGCTCCGGCCAAGCCTTGCCAGCCTTGGGCCATCAGGGACAGGGCTTGCATGAGCTGGCCCAAAAGCTGCTGCACAGCGCCCGCTACCGGGGGCGCGAAAATTGGCGGAGTTGGGGCAAACCCGTAGGGCGAAAAACCGGCTTGAGGTCCTGGGGGCGCAAAAGTGGGCCAAGGTCTGGGCTGAAAGCTGATGGGTGTCAAGGTGGTCTCCTTCGGCTTTTTCTTTATTCTATAGTGATTAAGTCAAAGGAGAAATTGATCGGGATCAAGTTCTGAATCGACCTCTCGCCGTTGGAGGTTCCGGACCAATCTCTCTGGCTTTGTTCGGCTCCGTCACCCTCTTGGCCACTATGACCGACCTCAAGGAGAAGACTCGCCACACTTTCCCGATAGGGCTTATTGACTTTCCCGATTGGGCCAGTGGGAAGCGGGAATTTACTCCCTAACGATCGAAGTCTGACGCAATGGGAGTGTTAGGTTTCTGCGATGAAAAGTGACCTTTCGTCAAGTCATGGTCTGGCCAAGTGCCCTACCGGTGTCGTAGGGCTGGACCGCCTGACTCGTGGAGGGCTGCCCAAAGGGAGCACCACGGTCATCGCAGGGGGGCCGGGGTGCGGGAAAACGGTTCTCTCTCTGCAGACTCTGGCCCACGGAGCCCATGTCTTGGAGGAGCCCGGAATCTTTGTGGCTTTTGAAGAGTTCTCATCCCGCATTTTGGCCAACGCTCGATCTTTCGGTTGGAACTTGGAGACCCTGAGAAAAGAAAGCCTCTTCTTCTTGGATGCTCAGCCGGATCACGGCAGCTTTGTCTCCTGGGACTTCGACCTGGGGGGCTTGCTGGCCGCTCTTGGAGCCAAGGCCCAAGAACTCGGAGCCAAGCGGATTGTCTTCGACGCTCTGGACACCACCTTGTCCTTGCTCGACAGTGAGAAAGCCGTACGTCGGGAGGTTTACCGTTTGCACAATTGGCTTTCGTCGACGGGATTGACTGCGGTGATCACCGCCAAGGCGGGTCCGGGAGCTGAGATTTCTCTGGACTTCCTCCACTATATGGTGGATTGCGTTATCGAACTTCGGCACACGGTTTTGGATGGCTATTCCCAACGCAGTCTTCGAGTCCTCAAATATCGAGGCTCAAGTTTTGCTGAAAATGAAAGTCCTTTTCTGATTTCCGCCGAGGGTTTTCAGGTGGCCCACATAGGGGGGGCAAGCCGAGAGGTCGAGGCCTCCACCGAAAGAGTTTCGAGCGGAGTCGAGCAGTTGGACACCATGCTCGGAGGTGGGTATTTTCGAGGAGCCGGCGTTTTGATCACCGGAGTCCCGGGTACGGCCAAGACCACCTTGGCCGGGGCCTTCGCTCAGGCTGCCTGCGAACGAGGAGAGCGCACCACGTTTGTCAGCTTCGACTCCAACTCTGGAGAGCTGGAGCGCAATTTGGCCTCAGTAGGCTTAAGGTTGGCTCAGTACAGCC
>JBJHCR010000060.1:0-23958 GCA_050486105.1 Vulcanimicrobiota bacterium | reverse complement strand
CTCGAACCCTCCAGAGCTACCACCCTAGCAGCGAACGTTTGACAGAATTTCCCGACCTACCTCGGCCAACTTCCGAGTGAGCGAAGAGACGGCCTGAGCCTCTCCTGTACTCAGGGCCTCCACGGAAAACCAATGCCACTCCAGACCAGCTTCCGGAAGAGCTTCCTGAAGCTGTTGGTCGGATTGCAGCCGATAAATGTCGACACCGAGAGCCAGAAGCCGACCACTTATTCTATACTTGAGAGCAGTTGGACGGGAGCCTGAGGGCTGGCCCAAGTGCTCTCTGAATCCAGCAGCAAATCGCTGGAGGGGATGTTCAGCGCCATCGTCTGACAAGAGGAGAGGGGGCTGAAAGAGGTTCTTCAGCAATCCGAGACTGGTCCCCCGGAGCAGCAGCAGTTGCTGATCTCGATAGATCAAGAGAGCCGTCCCAGGAGTAACCTTGATTGGAGCCTTCCTAGGGAGTTGTGGTATTTGCTCCACTAGGCCGAGGCGCAGCGCCCTGCAGGAGAGTCTCACTGGACACTCTCGGCAACTCGCGCCCCTCGCAGTGCAGACGGTTGCTCCCAATTCCATGAACGCCTGATTGACTTCTCCGGAGTCCCGATCGCCCAGCAGCGGCTCGACAGCTTTGCGCAAACCTTGCTGAACCGAACGGGTGTCGGCCCTCTCGGTCCATCCCAAGACTCTGAGGAGAACCCGGGTGACATTAGTGTCCAAGGCCAAGCAAGGACGATGGAAGGCCAACGATGCCACCGCAGCTGCCGTATAAGGACCTACCCCTTCCAAAGCTAGAAGGTCCTCATAGGTGTTCGGGAAGGATTCCTGACTGCAGATCAACTGGGCTACCCGATGTAATCGTTCGGCCCTACTGTAATAGCCCAAACCGGACCAATAGGAGAGCACTTCCTCCGGGGAAGCCTGAGCCAATACCCCGAGGCTCGGAAACCTCTCCATCCAACGCAGATAAAGGGGGATCACAGCAGCAACTGTCGTTTGTTGCAACATGACTTCAGAGACCAGAACTTCATAGGGGCTAGGGTTCCCTCTCCAGGGCAAGTCTCTAGCCCGTTCCCGGTACCAGGACACGAGTTTCGTCAGGAACTCTTCTGTCACCTCAAGACATCCTCACAATCTGAACTCAAGAAAAGATCTGTTCACACTACTTGAAACAGCCTACCCCTTAAGGGTCGGAAGAAACCGAAAAGCCTGCCCAACCAAACCCTGTCGATCTCTCACAGAGGGTCTCAACCTCGAGGACGAGAATACCCCCCTGATAACCGGTAAAATTCAAGGAGAAATCTCAGATGGACACTCTAGGCGGCGACAGTTCGTTGGAAGCGGGCATACTTTCGATCGATGACCTGCTTCACCTTATGGTGGAGCGCGGAGCATCAGACCTCCATATCAAACAGGGGTCGGCACCCATGATCCGGGTCGACGGAGAACTCACCCCAGCGACCTACGAAATTCTCACTGCAGATGCCGTCCGAGCCATGTGTGAAAGCATTCTCACCGACGAACAGAAGGCCAAGTTTATCGCTGAAAAGGAGCTGGATCTGGCCTACTCGGTTCCGGGTCTTTCGAGATTCAGGGTGAACATCTATCTCCAAAGAGGCACCTGGGGCTCAGCCCTTCGTGTTATCCCGGCCCGTCCACTCTCTCTTGACGAGCTCAAGATGCCACCAATTATTAAGGACCTGGCACTCCGGCCTCGAGGCTTGGTTCTGGTCACCGGTCCAACGGGATCGGGCAAGTCCACCACTTTGGCGGCCATGATCAATCACATTAATGAGAGTAAGCGCTCGCACATCGTGACCATCGAAGACCCTATCGAGTTTCTTCACAAAGACAAGAACTGTGTGATCTCTCAACGAGAAGTGGGATTTGATACCCATTCCTTCTACAATGGACTTAAACACGTCCTTCGCCAAGACCCAGACGTCATCCTTATCGGTGAAATGCGAGACTTGGAAACCACATCGATCGCCATATCTGCGGCGGAAACCGGTCACATGGTGTACGCGACTCTGCACACCAACTCGGCCGCCACCACCGTCGACCGCGTGATCGACATCTTCACCCCCCATCAGCAAGCTCAGATTCGAATGCAGCTGTCGGTGACTCTCGAAGGAGTCATGTGTCAGACCCTAATCCCTAAAGCGAAAGGTGGAGGACGAGTTATGGCCATGGAGATCATGCCTGTGATTCCAGCCATCAGAAACATCATTCGTGAAGGGAAAAGCCATCAGATTCCCAACGCTATTATGTCCGGAAGTCAATACGGTATGCAGTCGATGGATATGGCCTTGAGAAACCTCTATCAGCAGGGAATGATCACCTACGAAGATGCGGTGGCGAAAGCTACCAGCGCTGAAGAATTCAACCGTCTCATAGCCGGATAGATTCCTGGCCTTTTAAGCCCGCTGAACCTGACACTCAACAAACCGGAATAGGGAGCATAACCTTTCATGAACGTCGAAGAACTCTTCACTACCATGGTGGACAAGAGGGCATCTCATCTCCATTTGGTGCCCGGAAGTCCCATCATGATCAGAAGGGAGAACAGTTTAGAACCACTGGATGGCCACATTCTCTCTCCTCAGGACACCAGAGCCATCTCCGAAACGATAATGTCGGAGGACCTCCTCGATGAATTCGACGACAAGATGGAAGCGGACTTCTCTTTTTCCGTTCCCGGGCTCTCCCGCTTTCGCATCGCCTGTTTTCAACAGCGTGGTTCGGTGGCCATCGTTATCTCGACCAATCCCCCTGCGCCGCCAACCCTGGAGGACATCAGGCTTCCTGAGAGCTTTCTTGAGGTTCTCAAGAAAGCTCACAGCGGACTGTTCCTGATCACCGGCCCCCGAGGTTCGGGAAAATCTCACACCCTGGCCGCCATTGTTCGAAACCTCCTTGAGACTCAAAGCCTGCAAATCGTGACCATAGAAAATCCCATTGATTTCCTGCACAAGAACCGTAAAGGGGTGATATGTCAGCGCGAGATTGGCACCGACTGTGTCGACTATCCCACGGCCTTCAAATCGCTGATCTACCCATCTCCGGATGTTATCGGGGTGACCGGCGCTGATGACTATGAAGTGGTGGAGCGGGTCCTGGCAATGGCTGCCGGTGGTTACACAGTGATCTGTACGGCGGCGGCCCCGAACGCTCTGGTGCTCATCGAGAAAATGATCGACCTCTATCCTCCTCACTTGCAACAGCAGGCTCGGATGCTGATGTCGGTGTCTCTCAAAGGGGCTATAGCCCAGAATCTGATGCCCAGAGCCGATGCAGAAGGCCTGATTGCAGCTTTCGAGGTGCTCATCGGGATTCCGCAGGTCCAGCAGATGATTCGTGAAGGCAAGGTCAGTGCTCTATCTGGTCTCATGGCCTCTGGCGGCCGGGAACACGGAATGAGTTCCCAAGAAATGGCGTTGCGCCGTTTGGTGAAAAATAACCTGATCACCGAAGAAGAAGCCTATCGAAGGGCCACTAACCCTGAATCTCTGAGGAAGATGATGTCTCTTCCGTATTAGAGACTCTCTTTTCCACTTCAGCCGCAGAAAGTTCGTACATCGTGTTAGACATCAAGATCCTGAGAGACAGCCCAGAAACCGTCAAAGATATGCTTCTCAAGCGTCAGAGCGACCCCGAACCGGTCGATCGAGCGGTTGAGCACGATCAGCAAAAGCGCCGCCTCATGGTCGAGGCCGACGCCCTGAAAGCCGAGCGAAATCAAGTCAGCAAAGCTTTGGGTGAGAAAAAGCGCAAGGGAGAGGACATCAGCGCTGAAGCGGGGCGGATGAAGGACGTCGGTGAGCGAATCAAAGCCCTCGACCAAAAAATCTCCGAGCACGACCAAGAAGTGCTCCACATTTTGGAGCGCCTACCTAATTTTCCTCACGAGTCGGTACCCCCAGGCCTCACCGATGAGGAGAACCTGGAGATTCGAAGTTGGGGAGACCGAAGGACCGCAGAAGCCTGGGAGTTGGCTCACTGGGACCTAGGCCCCAAGCTCGGTATCCTGGACTTTGAAAGGGCTGCCAAGATTTCGGGATCCCGATTTTGGCTCCTTCGGGGAGCTGGTGCAAGACTCGAAAGAGCCTTGATCAGCTTCATGCTGGCGTTGCACACCGAGCAACACGGTTATGAGGAGATCCTTGCTCCCTCACTAGTCCTACCGGAGACTCTCTATGGGACAGGCCAATTGCCCAGATTTGCCGAGGACCTCTTTCGTTGCGAAAATCGAGACCTGTTCTTGATCCCAACCTCAGAAGTCCCGTTAACCGGCATGCACGCCAACGAAATTCTCTCGGACGACGAACTCAATCTGTCCTACTGCGGCTTTAGCCCTTGTTTTCGTTCGGAAGCTGGGGCTGCAGGTAAAGACACTCGAGGATTGATTCGGGTGCACCAGTTCCACAAAGTGGAGTTGGTGAAGTTGACTCGTCCGGAGGATTCGTACAGTGAGCTGGAAGCCATGGTCGGCCATGCCGAGAAAGTACTTCAACTCCTGGAGATTCCGTATCGCACGGTGAATATCTGCCTAGGGGATCTCGGATTCACCGCAGCCAAGAAATATGATGTCGAGTTTTGGTCACCGATTCAGAATCGCTTTGTAGAGATCAGTTCCTGCTCCAACTGCACCGATTTTCAAGCCCGGCGGGCCGGTATCAGGTTTCGCCGCTCTGATGGAAGCAAGGACTTCGTACACACTTTGAACGGCTCGGGAGTAGCCGTGGGACGAACTTTGGTTGCCCTCCTGGAGACCCACCAGCAGTCCGACGGGACAGTGAAAATTCCCGCAGCGCTACAGCCTTACTTTGGAGCGGCCATTCTTTCGAAGGCCTGAGTTGTTGGACTGATGTCAGACAGCTCAGGGGTCCTGATCCTAGGTGGTGAACCTTGCGCCTTCGCTTGCGCCTTGGCTCTGACCGACCAAGATATTCCGGTCCACCACGTTATTCCAGGGCCCTTTGGTCTATTGGGAGCGAGCCGAGAGATCGGCCTCACTTATCCGGAACTCGGGGAACCCTACGAACGACTCGAGTACGCCCTCGGGTCCGAACTCGCTAGGGATTTCCACGGTTGGAGCAAGAAGGGCATCGAACGGATTTCCCAGATGTTTCGCGATTCTCCAGAGCTGACGCGAGGGACTCGCCTATCCATCACCAGAAGACCCGAAGAGTCGAATCTGGTGTCTCGGGACGCCTTGGACCGGCAGAAACTGGGCGATGAAGTTCGCTTGATGAGTGGTGCAGCAGCCTCGAACTATGCTCCCTTAGGTTCTGTGGACCAAGCCAGCATGGAGACCCATTGCCTGCGCTTTACTCCTATCCGGATCTTGGAAGCCCTTCAATCTCTCTTGGAATCCAGACCCAGTTATCGCTCAATTCCCATCAGCTTGGATACCCTAGAAAAGGCTTGCACTTTGACCACCTGCATGGAGGGAGTGCGATGGGAGTGGCCCCACGGAGGTACCCAGTCTTCACTGAAGGCGGACCTAGCAGTTCTAGGACTAGGCCAACCAGTCGTTCGTCTCTTGCACAAATTTGAGAGAGCCCTGCTGCCTATGCTGGGACAAGCCTTCAGGACCATCCCGCTGCGTGAGAAAACCAGGGCGTCGGTAGTTGGAGTTTCCGCCGGTTGGGGGACTGAGCGTTACGCCTTCGATGCCGCGCGAAGGCTGATCGCCTTTGGGCGCGATCCTGGTTCATCCCTAACGTCCGACGGCCAAGCCATCGTTGATGATCTGGCTCAAACGAGACTCCAAGCCAGAGCCCAAGACCTCTTCAGCGACTTCAGTCCCGAGCACATCGAGCAACGATGGGGAATCATACAAACCACCACCTGCGATGGGTTGCCGCTCTTGGGCCCTCTACCTGGGCAGCCTAGGATTCACTTGGCTGAAGGTTTTGGAGACTCGGCTTGGAGCAGAGGATTCGAAGCTGGCTGGAAGATCGCCGAAGCGCTCTTGGGAGAAGTGAAGCCCTGCTCTCCATTGCTAGTCCGCTGCAGTCCTCGAAGGCTGTTGTAGGGGGGACAAAGCGGCAGAGTGCCCCCTACTATACTACGCCTCGGCCTTTTCGAAGAACTCTTCTCGAACGATCTCCTCGAAGAGGGGAAACAGCGTGGGATCAAAATGTCCGTCCGCCATCTCTTGCATAATGGAAAGAGCCTTCTCTGGAGTAAATCGTCGAGCTTTGCCGTCTTCACCGATTCGATAGACCCGAGGAGTGGTCAGAGCGCTCCAGACATCAGCGAGAGTCATGACCCTCGCTAGAAACGGAATCTCCTCCCCGGCCAAGCCGTCGGGATATCCCGTGCCGTTCCATTTCTCGTGATGGGCCCGGACTATCGAGACCAATTCGTCCATTCCTGGAACATTGCGAAACAAGTCTGCCGAGCGAGCAGCATGAGTCTTCATGATTTCAAATTCTTCATCGGTTAGTTTCCGAGGGGCATTGAGGATCTCTTCATCCACAAAAATCTTGCCGACATCGTGAAGCTCGGCTGAGATCCTCATATACTCACGCTCTGCTCGACACAATCCCAACCGATCCACGATTCTTAGGCTCATGTCTCGAACATCCATGGAGTGTCGGTAGGTGTAGTTGTCCTTGATGTCCAAAGCGTTCACCATCATGCGCATGACATTGATTTGGCTCTCAGCTCTGAGCTCACTGAAAAGCCTCACGTTTTTCTCGAGTGCGGCGACCACTTTGGGATTGTATAAGGTGCCCGATTTCTCTCGAATTTTGGCCAAGGAATCTTCGAGACTCAAGCGGCGACAGACGTAAGAGCTCAATTCTAGATAATCGTCGGCCACCTTCAGAACCTGGGCCTCGAGCGGCATCTCGGTGTAACTGCTGCGCCCGAGATCAGCGATAAAAGAGAGAGCCTCGTGCAGGTCTCGGTTGGGTTTGAGAATATCGACGGCATAGTCGAAGATCTTGTTGACTTGGACCTGCTCCTCCTCGGTCAAAACATCTCCCCGACGAGCCCGATCAACAAGTCGTCTGGGTAGAGCGACCTTGCCAATTTCATGGAGATACCCAGCGAAAAGGATCTCTTCACTCACCATGGGGCAAAGGATACGACTCATCTCTCGAGCAAGCTGTCCGACCTCGAAGCAGTGCTCCATTTGGTCGGCCCCACCCGCAGCCAGATTGAGTTCCATAATGAGTGCGAGATCCGTATACTCTAAGGCGAAGGGCCGGTCGGAGCGAAACTTGTTTAGGGCATCGGCATCGGCATCGAGACCTTCCAGGAGCGAGACCCTCTCCTCCAATAGCCGATGCATTTTGGCGGATAGCTCTGGAAGGCTTCGCATGAGAGAGGTGAAGTCGTCCTTGGTGAGCTGCAGTGCGGTGACCGCTCCGATGGCTCGAACCGTGGCGGATCGGGGTTGGTCGATAAGCAAGGACATCTCTCCGAAGCCCTCCGACGATCCGAGCTCAGAGAGCACCAGTTCACCGTCACTTGATTCCTTTAGAACCCGGACTCGACCGGCCTTAATGAGAAAGAAGCTCTCTCCAGGGTCTCCCTCCCGAACGATGTCGTCGCCGGCGGAAAACTCAACCAGCCGCATCTTCTCGGAGATAGAACTCAGCACCGCCGGACTGAGCGAATAGAACAACGGATTGGTGGCTAGGAAAGCCTCGACATTATCCGTACTTGCGAGAGAACTTTCCATACACTTGACTCCCTCTTTAGGCCCGCTCAAGCTTCCTTATCACCCCAACGACTCGACCAAGAATACTCGAAGGGTCTTCGGGGATAGAGGTCAATCGCTTTAGGCCAACGCCTGCCGGCCCGCGAGACAACACCATATCTCCACTGGCAGCTTTGTCTGCTTTGTCTACAATAACTAGGTCTCCAGAAACGATCGATTCCTGACTGTAGTTTTTCTCCACAGCGTAGAGAAAACTCTCGCGGCTGCCCACCAGCTCCATAGGAAGCGGCAAAGTCTCACCGCGTTTCTCGCCAGAGCCTGACCCGTTTTCGAAATGTTCACTCAGCGGTCCGGTGATTGGCAGATCGATCAATCGAGGGCGACTCGAAGACCCATCCAGCAACTCAATGGATCGAGGCTTTGAGGGGTTTCTTCTAAGATAGCCTTTGGTTTCAAGTGAGCGAAGGTGAGAATGCACCGTGGAACTCGAAGACAACCCGACGGCTTCACCGATCTCCCGTATAGAGGGCGGAAACCCTCGCGATTCTACCGATTCGCGGATAAAGAACAGAATCTGCTCCTGGCGTCGGCTGAGCCGACCTTTTGAGGTTGGAACCCCTGGCATAGGTACCTCCATGCGAAATATTCAAGAGCCTGAAGGCCCGTGGAAGCAGTGAGGGATCGGCAGTATAACATAGCGCCAATCCCCCCGGCAATGAAAACTCACGACTCATCGACCGCTTTTTGGAGACGATCTTGAGCAGCTTGGGACAAGGCTTTTCTCATTGTCTCAAGCGACCTCGCTTGAAGGCGAGACACGTGCATCTGGGAGATATTGAGAACCTTAGCAACCTCACTCTGAGAGCGGTTCTCAAAGAATCTCAAGTACATCAACAATCTCTCTCGAGGCGGCAAGGAAGAGAAGGCCCGATGGAGAGCAAGCCGATCCTCAACCAGTTCTAATTGAAGGTCAGCCCGACCGAGATAATCCAAAAGACTCGAAGTCTTTCTGCTGTCCTCGCTCTCCAGTTCCGTATCAATAGACAGAAGATTATAGGACTGCCCTAGCTCCTGAGCCTCAAGGACATCTTCGGCATTGACACCGAGTTTCTTGGCCAACTCCTCGGCAGTGGGAACACGACCAAGATTAGCCGTGAGCTCCTCTGTTGTCTTGGCCACCGAAGCGTTGAACTCTTGAAGCCTTCGAGGAACCTTGATGGCCCATCCCTTATCCCTAAAGTGCCTCTTGATTTCACCAACGATGGTGGGGGTGGCATAAGTGGTAAACTCAGTGCCACGCTCAGGATCAAATCTCTCGATCGCCTTAATCAAGCCCAAACAGCCTACCTGGATTAGGTCTTCGAGGTTTTCACCTCGATTCGAAAACTTCCCAGCAAGGTAACGGACGAGATTGAGGTGCTGAGTCACAAGCTCATCCTTGAGCTCACCATCTCGAGTCTGCGCGTATTCGGCCAGAAGTTCTCTTGCCTTTTCCTTATCCCATCGGCTCTCCGAGCGGGGCTCACTCATCGACTCTCCGAGACAGCCCCTTGCTCATGACCAAAGTCCGTCCCTGATCGTGAGCCTCTACGGTATCCATGAGAGCTTTCATCAAGAATAGGCCGAGGTCGTCTGGATCAAAACTCAGGACCCCGTCGCTACTGGCATCTCCGCGACTGACCCCCACAGTGACCTGCAACGTAGATTCGTTCCATTCGAACGCGATAGTCACAGGCGCTCCGCTCTCAGTGTGCTCCAGCAAGAAGCTGCACGCTTCGGTAACGGCCAGTTTGAGGTCATCGGTTTGCTCGAGGTCTAAGGAAAGACGGTGTGCGATCCCTGCAACATTGAGCCGAACGATCCCGAGATACTCGGGTTCACTAGGTATAGATAGCTGAATCTGAACGACAGTTCTCCAACGTCAATTAATCTGGAATTAGCTCGCAGGGGTTAGGACAGCGAGAGCTTCCTCTTCACTGGCAAAAATCTCGAAGATCTTGACCAGGCCGGTAATATTGAAAATCTTCTTAATCTGAGGGTTTGTACAGACCAGCAGAATCCTACCGCTGTGCTCTCGAACCTTCTTGAGAGCCCCGATGAGAACACCGAGCCCTGTGCTGTCGATGTAGCGAACTTTCTCGAGATTGATGAGCAATTGATAATGCTCTTTCTCGATCAATTCATTGATCGTCTCTTTCACTTTAGGTGACGTATACACGTCGATCTCGCCCTGAATCTCAACCGCTTGAGCTTTACCGTCCAAGCTGCGGGTATTGACCTTAATGTCCACAGAACTTACTCCTAATATACTTTCCCAGGCATCTCAGCTTTGAGTCTGCTCACTTTGTTCGTCGTTTTCCTCAGCAGCCTCATCTTCTTTGGCGACTGTGGTCTCCTCCTCGGACTTCTCTTTCCGAGCGGCTTTAGCCCGTTCGAGCAAGTCTTTAGAATCCTCCTTCAGATCTTGAGCGAAATCGCTAGCCTTTTCCTTGACATTCTTGGCCCGGTCACGAATCAGTTCCCTAGTCTCGTCTCCAGACTGCGGAGCGAGCATAATTGCCACTGAGGCACCTATTAAACTTCCTACCAAGAGGCCGAAAAAAAATCCAAATCCTTCTCTTTGAGTCCCCATGAGAGAACCCCCTTCCTACCAAACTTAAAGTCTTATGTCCCAAGGTTTGGTGCGTTTGCCGCTTCGACTGGGAGATCTCGATTCCTTCCCCTTGGTCAGCGCCGAGAATCGAGATAGAGACCCGAAAAATCGCGACCCGACACCACCAAAGCTAAAGAAATCCTGGTGCCAAGTTGTCCAGAAATTCAAGTTGGTTCACGGAATACTTGGGCAGGGTCGACCCTGGCAGCCAGAGCTGCAGGCAAGTATCCGGCAGCCAGAGTCACTCCACAGCAAAAGACCAAAGACCAGCCGAAGGCCGCCCAGGGGGGAGCAAACAGAGTGTGCCCCGACAATAATTCCACCGGGATTTGCGATTCCAGCCAAAGGGCCAGCCCTCGGCCGGTAGTCAATCCCCCGATGGCCCCACCCATGAATCCTAAGACGCCGACCGATAGTGCCCTCACAAAGTAGAGGGTCCCCACTTGGCCCCGATTTGCCCCCAAAGCTCGGTAGAGCGCAATCAAGTGTCGCTCTCGGGAAACCTGAAGCTCGAGAATCGCGGTCAGGCCCACAATGGTCACCAAAATGACGGCAGCCGGGAGCAGCATACTTAAGCCTCTGAGGACCGCAGCAATTCCCGAAACCTTCTGGGCCAACTCCAGGCGGGGGGCCTTGAGCCCAAGAGCTGCGATCTCCCGTTCAACCTCGGAACTATACCTGGCATCGGTAAGGTGCAGGGTCAAGGCGTGAAGCTTCGGCTCTTGCTGGCTCAGGCGCTGCCCAACCTCGTAGGGAATGGCCGGACCTCCGGCCCCGATCTGGTCGGAAACCCCGACCACCACGCAACGAACCACCCGCGCTGGTCCCGGACGAAACGATGAGGTTCCTAAATGCAAGGTGAAATGCTTGCCTTTCAATGCAGAGGCCGTAAGCTGAGGAAGGTTGGTGTTCACCGAGATTCCAGAGTTCACCAGATCGAGTATGGCTTGAGGGACAATGGCCGGAATATCCTTGCCCGGGCCTGGATCCTCGAAGAGATATCCGCCTGCGACGTCCATGGCCACCTGGCCTGGGTCCACGAGTTCCAATACGAGATCCGTAACCAACCCTTCACCGGCATACTGGGCTCTCAATTGGCACGGTTCCGGAAAATGCGCCTGGCGATAAACGTCTTGAACGTTCGGCAAGCTCGCTACCTGGTCCACCAATTCTTGATTCAATCCTCCTGCCAGGGCCACCGGTCCAACGCTCACGGACGGAGCAGTCACTCGGATTCGGTCGGGGAGGGAACCGAGAATTTTTTCAGTCAACAAGCTCTCTAGGGGATTGAGAACGCCCCAACTCACGATCAAGAACAGCACCCCTAAGGACAGACCCAAGGAAGCCAGAAACCTATCCTTCAATCGAAAATGCCCCCCGACGCGCGGGCGCTCGAGTCCTAGATAACGCCACCTCACGACCCAGGGCTCCTTGGAACGTCGGCTCCGATGCCACCGGAGCGAAGCTCCACCTCTCGGTCGCAACGCTGAAGGAGTAAGGGATCATGAGTTACCGTCAAGAGCGTCACTCCGCTGGCCCTGAGCTCCTCAAAAAGTGAGAGCACCCACTCGGACGTCCCTGCGTCCAAGGCCCCGGTCGGCTCATCGGCGAGCAGCAATTCAGGCTCAAGCAAGAGAGCACGAGCTACCGCCACTCTCTGCCGTTGTCCCCCGGAAAGTACGCTGACCGCTTTATCGAGATGCTTAGTCAACTGCACTCTCTCGGCTAGGTCCTGAGCCCGCTCTCGAAGTTGAAGCCAAGGCCTGGAGCAAAAGTATCCAGGGAGAAGAATGTTTTCCAAGGTACTCCGAGTCTCATCGAGATGGTACCCTTGAAAAATCAGACCGACCCTGCTCACTCGCAGAGCGGCGACCTCGGCGTCATCTCGATCGGACAAGTTCAAGCCAAAGAGTTCCACTCGACCGCTGCTCGGCTTCATCAAGCCGGCAGCCAACGACAAGAGAGAGGTCTTGCCACTGCCTGAAGGTCCCGTTAGAGCACACCACTGCCCGGTCTGGAGTTCGAAATCTAGGCCGCGCAAGATGGGCTCACCCCCCCCTCCGAAGTCGGAGGCCGGAGACCACTCCACGTCGCAAAAAATTAAAGGCTGCTGGCAGTCCACAAGTAGCAGAACCTCGCTTGCTCGATCAATGCCTGCCGCAATGCAGATCCGGTCAAAGTGAACTCCGAGTTCAGCCCTTCAAGGTGGCTCCCGAATCCTAAAGATTCCTTAAGGGTGGGTGCTCTGCGATAACTGACGATTTTTGCCTTCGATTCTCCGCTGGCCACCCGGATCGCCGCATAGGCGTCATCGGAATATCCCACGGCGTCAACCAGACCTAGAGCCAAGGCCTGAGTGCCGGTAAATACTCGACCATCAGCTAGAGCCTTGACCTCCGACGACGACAAGCTTTCGGCCCGCCCGGTGGCCACCACCTCGGTGAAGCGGTCCCACATCTCAGTAATCAGACCTTGCAAAATATCTCTCTCTTCGGCGGTCATGGGCCGATAGGGAGAACCGATGTCCTTGAATGAGGCCGTCCCGTCATCCCGCAGACTTTTGACCACGTTGACTGAGACTCCAATCTTATCCATGGCTTCACTGAGTTGATAGAACTGGGAGATCACCCCGATACTTCCAGTTATCGTGGTCGGATGAGCGGTGATATGATCGCTTGCCATAGCCACGTAGTAGCCGCCACTGGCAGCCACGTCAAGAAACAGCGCGTGCACTGGAAGTCCGGTGTCTTCCTTAAACCTCTTGAGCTCGTGATAGATGCGATCGCTCGCCGTGACCCCTCCTCCCGGGGTATCGATGGCCAAGAGCACGCCTACGACATTCTCGTCCTCACGGAGGGCCTTGAGGGCCTGAACGATTTCAGTAACGCTGTTTCGGCCTGCTCCCATAGACTCCATGATCACTCCGCGAATGGCGAGCATGGCAATCTTCTTCTCTTCCTTACTATCACCATCGATCAGTGTTTCTCGTAAGCGAGTCGTCTGACTGTCGCCCTTCATTGAGCTCCCGATGGAACCTATCAGCACGCCAAACAGAAAAAAAACACCAACCACAGCGAAAGCCAGGAGCACCGAACAAAGTGCCACCATTCGAGAGCGAGACTTCCTTGGGCTCGAATCATTCCTCCCGGACTGTTTTCCTGAATGAGAGGGCGGCACGTCTTGTTCAACCTTACTAGTATCAGTGGGCTCAGCAGTCATGATTAACCTCTCACCAAGGCGGTCAAAAAGAAGCCGAGATTCGCGGGCCGTTCGGCCAAGCGACGCATAAAATAGGGATACCAAGACTTCCCGTAAGGAACATAAAGTCGAACCCTATAGCCCTGCTCGAGCAGTTCACGCTGTCTATCTTGGCGGATCCCGTACAGCATTTGGAATTCAAACTCTTCAGGCTTGAGGTCTCTGGCTGTCACCAATCCAAGGACTCCCTCAATCATGGCTTCATCGTGGGTCGCGAATGCAGGATAGACTCCGTTGAGTAGCAACTCGTCGGCTGCTCGGAGATAGGCCTCGTCCACCGCGTGTTTGTCTTGGAAGGCTAGGCTCTGAGGCTCGGCATAGGCCCCTTTGCAAAGTCGGACGGCAATATTATTCTCGTTCAATCGAAGTACGTCTTCGAAAGTTCGGTGCAGATAAGATTGGAGCACGGTGGCCAGGAATGGATACTCACGATGCAGTTCGACAACCAAGTCCAAAGTACTCTGAGTGTACCTCGACCCTTCCATGTCAATTCGAACCTTGATGTCTGGACTATCAACGCTCTGAGCGATCCTGGTCAAATTGTGCCGAACCACGTCGAGACCTTCATCGAGGCCGAGTTGGGTCAGTTTGATTGAGACATTACAAGCCAGACCTTCGGACTGCAGAGCCTCGATCGCTCTGAGAACCTCCCTGGTAGCCTCTTCGGCCTCTCCCAGGCCATCTACGTTCTCTCCCAGCAGGTCGAGAGAGGTCAAGAATCCCTGTCGGCGCAAATCTCGAACCACAGTCAAAGCATCCTCGAGAGTCTCGCCGGCAACGAAGCGGCGGCTGACTTTTCGAGTTAAGGGAAACCGGACAGCACACCAGCGGGCAAACCTGGAGGCCGAGAGATAGAGAAGTATACGACGAATTATCTGTTCCATCAGCCTAGTTTTCCGAACTCTCCCAGAAGGTAAACCCAGGAGATCGAACCAAGGTCCCTATTATGAACTTTTTTGCTCACGCCACTCGCAAGCTATCTCTCGACAAACACTCATTCGCCTCTGCAAGTTTCTGGTTCACCTTGATCTTGACCCTCGGTTTGCTGGTTGGATGCCAGGCCGGGCCTCAAGAAAGCCGACAGGCCAGCGACCCCACTCCGCCAACCAAAGAGATTCTCAAGGCCGAAGAGAGAACACCGGGAGAACTTCTTGTGGGTGTTGGACTCAAGAACTTACATCTTGGTGCCACTAGAGGTGAAGTTCTGGAAAAGTTTGGGCCTCCAAGCGAAACCGACGAGAACGAGTTTGTCCCCGGACAGTCGTTCTTCCTCTATCACAGTCTAGGTCTGGAATTGACCTTCAGCGGTGAAACCTTAGAAGTGATAACGCTTCACGGCAATGACTCTCCCTGGAAAGCCTATACTGGAGCCACTGACGAGGGGCTAGGAATAGGGTCCAGCGCCGAGGACATCCTAACACTACTCGGCCCACCGACGGAGACGGTTCCTCAGGCCCTGAGATATCCTGAAGTCGGAATCTTGTTTCGCCTCGACGGGGACTATCGGGACGACCCCGGGTCAGCCACCGTCGAGTCCATATCAATTTTGCCAACTTCCTAAGACCCGCCCTGTCCAGGTGCTTGGCTCTCCTTGCAGTCAGATTCGTGGAACCGTAGCCGAGCATGCGTTCGTGGGTGAGACTCCTGGTGCTATTTCGAATGAAGATCGACCTGCACGACCTTGAGCAGAGGCGGTTCGAAACTTCCAGGCGTCCATTCGCGCATACGGGGGCCTTTGGGGGTCGCCGGGGGACGCAACAAGACCTACTTCGATAGGCTCCTCGCCCTGCCCAAAGCCATCAGCGGAAAGTAGTGACGGTACATATGGTATCGCAGCATGAACCCGCGGCTCAACTCTCTGCCTTGGGGCAAAGTGTTGCTGCCTTGACTCAATTCAGTTCTGGCCCCTTTACCGTATCCTGGGAAGCCCGTTCCGGTGAACGCTTCCTCGATCCAACTGCCCTCGGCGGTCTGCTGTTCGAGCAAGTAAGTCACCCCAGCTTTGATGGACCGAGCATAGGTTCCTTGACTTCCTCCTTGAGCGAGCAGGCCTAGCAGGGCCCAAGCTGTCTGAGACGGGGTGCTCTCACCCCGCCCCCGAAGGGACTCATCCATGTAGGAAGCGCAAGTCTCTCCCCAACCACCATCTGAATTCTGTCTGGCCACCAGCCAATCGCAAGCCTTGATGATGTAATCCGCCTGCATGTTTTCTCCGATGGTAGCGAGAGCCGGAAGCACGGCGCCGGTGCCGTAAATGTGGTTCACTCCCCAACGACCAAACCAACTTCCGTCAACTTCCTGCTCAGAACGGATATAGTGAACCGCCGCGGCTACCACCGGGTCTTCCATTCCTTTCCCTTGATAACCCAGGGCTTCCACCACGTGGGCCGTGACATCGACGCTGGGGGGATCGAGAGCTTCTCCAAAATCACAGAAAGGAATCAGGGAAACCAGGCGTTCGTCATTGTCTTTATCGAAGGCTGCCCAAGCGCCGTTGCTGGACCTCATACCCACCACCCAGCGGGTGGCCCGGTCCAAGGCTTCCTGACGGCGCTTTTCCTCAAAGTCCGTTCTCCCTCGCGTTCGGGCCAAGACGATCATAGCTACCGCCGCATCATCGATGTCCGGATACCAATCGTTCTCATATTCGAAGGCCCAACCACCACCTTGCAACTCCGGACTCTTCATTTTCCAATCGCCATCGGCAGTGATCTGCTGTCCCAAAATCCAATCCAGGGACCTCTGAAACTCTCCGTCCTCGTTCGACACCCCACAGTCTTGGAAGGCCACTTGGGTCAAGAGAGTGTCCCAAACTGGGGAAGTGCACGCCTGCAAATAGGTGCCTTCGGGTTCGGAAACAGCCCAGGGTTCATCAAAACATCGCCAACCTCGTTGAAGGACAGGATGGTCCAACGGATATCCTTCGTTCCGCAAGGCCATCAGGGCGTAAATCCACGGAGG
Organism: Vulcanimicrobiota bacterium; assembly: GCA_050486105.1. GTDB lineage: Bacteria > Vulcanimicrobiota > Xenobia > Xenobiales > JADMJV01 > JAEXNA01. Next base: position 7,408 of record JBJHCR010000060.1, on the reverse strand, counting down.
TTGAATTCCAGCCCAACATCCGTCGGCCTCTTGCCTTCTAAGTATCCACTCCAAACAGCAGCGAATCGCATTCTCCCGAAAAGGCTTGATGGGGCTGCCGTGATACATCGATAGACAGCGATCTGCGAAGTACAAGGCTTTGGCCACCAAACCTCCCTTCTTAGGGAAGGGTAGACGCGTGTCGGTTCGTTGTCGACCTTCGGGGAAGAGTTCATCCAATCGCGCCTCAGGAGGAAAAGGCTTTGTGGGACGTCGAGCAGAGAGCACGGTCAGAGGCACGATGGTGGCTCGAGCCCAAGAGGCAAAGTTGTATAAATTGAAGGGGAACCATAGGGGAAAATAGATCATTTCAGGAGGCAGAGTCGGGGTTCCACTCCAGGGCCATTCTCCGCACATGGCCAGCCAGATCTTGGTGAACACTCTGGTGGCCGGCACTCCACCGCGGCTCAGGATAAACTCCCGAGCTTTCCGCATGTTTTCGTCTTCGGCGGGGAATCCGTGCACTCGAAGGGCAGCGTAAGCCTCAACTGTAGCGTTCAAGTCTCCGTCTTCTGCTCCCGAATAGACTCCCCAGGATCCATCTTGGCGCTGCTGGTTGCGCAGACCTCGCAGGACATCGTTGAGTTTGGGATCACTGGTCACCCCGAGAAGGTGATAGGCCAAGAGCCACTCTGCCTCCATGGAAGCGTTGGATTCTAATCGCGCCACCCAGTACCCCTCAGGGTGCTGCTGCTGTCTGGACCAGAGTATGGCTTTCTCGATTCCATGTTCCAGCGCATTCTCGTCAAGATTCAGGGACGCTTTGATATCTGTCCTCACGAAACACCTCCGACCAAGAACCCTGACAAACTTCGACAACGAAGCCCCGAGGTTGTTGGAAATCCTACATCGAAGTCGGCATACTCCCTTCGCCTTCGATCTCCTTGGGAGCCGGCCATACTCCCGAACATTGAATAGCCTGTGAACCCACCAGCCAACCGAGTCGCAAGTCATGACAGAGCCAACCGGGGCGGGAACTTTCTGACCTCTAGCGAAAGGCCAAACTCACCATAGTCCAAGTAGAGGGGGTTTCATAAACCGTGAGAATTGCCATCGTCGGAGCCGGTCCCACCGGTTTTTTCTTGACCGGGAGCCTGTTGAAAAAGGCTGGTCCGGACTGGAGGATCGATCTGTTTGAGCGCACCCCGTTTCCCTTTGGACTGGTCCGCTTCGGAGTTGCTCCCGACCACCCAAAGATCAAGTCTGTCACTCGCGGGTTCAGTAAGTCCTTGGCTGACCCCAGGGTCCACTTCTGGGGAGGCGTGGAGGTCGCAGCCCACACCTCTAGAGACGGCTTGAGTATAGGTGATCTTCTGAAGAATTATCATCGCGTAGCTCTCACCGTAGGAAGCCAGGACGACCGTAAGCTCGGCATACCTGCTGAGGAATCGAGAAACAGTTTTTCGGCCACCAGATTCGTTGGCTGGTACAACGGCCACCCAGACGATCTTGAACTCGAACCAGACCTCAGTGGCTCGAGGGCCTCTGTGGTAGGAGCCGGCAATGTGGCTATCGACATCGTCAGACTCTTGATCAGCAAACCTGAGAGACTCCAAGTCACCGACATCTCCGACCTAGCCTTGACAAAGTTAAAAGAGTCCCAATTCCAAGAAGTCGACGTCTTCGTTCGAAGAGGACCTTGGGATGTGGCTTTCACCACCCCGGAAGTGAAAGAGCTGCTCGACTTTGAAGATGTCGCCTTCACCTTTCAGCCAGGTCTAGAAGATTTTCAAGACCCACCCCCTTATGCCGACCGCACCTCAACCCAAAACTTCGCCATCTTTCAAGAACTTCAGGAGCGCGGCAAAGTGATGGTTCGACCCCGCATGACTGTCAACTTTCACTTTTTGGTTTCGCCTAGAGAGATTCTAGTTGGAAAAGATGGTCAGGTTGCGGAGGTCGAATTGGGGCACAACCGCATAGAGATTTCCGAAACCGGATCCCGAATTCAAGACTCAGGAGTTCGCTCCAAACTGCCCACAGATCTCTTTATCCGCTCGGTGGGCTATCTCGGCCGACCACTCAAGGACGTGCCTTTCTGCAACAGAAGCGGCATCATCCCTTGCGACCCAGAAGGCCGAGTTCTCCAACCTCAATCGGAGCAGCCAATCTCGGGCCTGTACGCCTCTGGCTGGATTAGGAGGGGGCCCAGCGGTGTGATTGGGACCAACAAGAAGGACGCTCAGGAGGTCGCTGATGCGATGCTCTCAGACCTCGAAAGGGGAGGGGTCTCCGATTCAGAAGCGTTTCAAGAGTGGCTTCATAGGCTCAGGTCTCAGTCCTTAGTGGACAAGGATGCTTGGTCTTACCTGGATGCGCGAGAGGTTGCTCTGGGAGAACCCCTAGGCCGTCCTCGGAGAAAGCTGTTGAGCGCCAAGGAAGTCCTAGAAGAGTTGTCCCGACAAGAAGTCCCTAGCGCTTTGTGAACCTCGGCTTAATTTTCCGCCTCGACCAAGGCCACCGGACTGAGAGTCACCAGGCCAACCTTTCCCCATCGTCCCAACTATGCTTAATCCCAGTCAGCAGAAGACAGAATTGAATGCCACAGAAGCCTTTCAAGTTAGCAACTTAGAGAGGGGAGGGTTGATCGTATCTTGGGGGGGGTTTCGAGCTCAGATCGCTGCCTATCCTGAAACCATCAAAGACTCCATGGGAAGCCCTAAGGGGGTGCCCCAGGTGTACATCCTGCCGGAGCGATTGTTTGACATCGCTACTGGGGTCAGTCGCTCGGAAATCGAGTTCCCTATCTATTTCAATTTCTATATACAAAACCGCAAGACGACCATCATCTGCCGTCGCAATCAAGTTAAGCCGGTGCTCAGGGTTCTGCAGGAATCGGTATTTGGCCCTCGCGCCTTGAAGCTGTCCCGCGACTACCCCAAAGGCCGACCCACCCCGGACTTGGGCAGAGAGATGGCCTACTTCAAATTGGACAAAGAGCGAGCAGGCGGCAGACTTAGACTCCGAGACATCGTGGACATTAGAACCTTCAACTCCTCTCAAGAGGCTTACCACGAGGGAGTCACCATCAAGGATTTGGGCTTGGACCGTTTTGCCTTCGTCAAAGGCGAGTTGACCAGGGAGGTCAGTTTGTGCGAACTGCCTCGACCAAACCCCGTAGCCCCTCACTCCAAAAGATACCGCCCGCCGTTTTTTGGAGTAACCATGATCGGGTCAGGTCACGGGTTCGATCCCTCCAGCGACACTTCAGGCTTTGTGATTTGGGTGAACGGCCGAGGCATCCTGGTTGACCCTCCGGTCAATACCACCCGCTGGATGCTCAAAGAGGGGGTCGACACGCGCCTGATCGACGACTTGATCTTGACTCACTGCCACGCAGACCACGATGCGGGCACCCTTCAAAAGCTCCTTGAAGAAGGGCGGGTTCGGCTGCATACCACCCCTACGGTCATCGATAGCTTCGTTCGAAAATATCGGGGCCTTCTGGGCCTGAGCACCGAACAAGTGCACACCCTTTTCGATTTTAGCCCGATCACCATTGGGCTTCCGGTGAATATCGCCGGCGCTCAATTCTTGTTTCGCTACAATTTCCATCCCATTCCAACTCTAGGCTTCGACGTGACCTTCCAGGGCAAAACTGTGGCCTATTCCGGCGACCATCTCAATGATCGCAGCAGCCTGAGCGAACTCGCACAAGAAGGCTTGCTCTCACCAGAGCGTCTGGAGTCCCTTTTGGATTTTCGCTGGGAAAGCGACCTAATTCTCCACGAAGCGGGAATCCCACCAATCCACACTCCCATCGAAGTTCTGGCGGAACTGCCCGACGATGTCAAAGACCGGCTGTATATTCATCACATCAGCCTGGACAAGGTTCCCGTCGATGCAGGCCTCAAATTAGCCCCAACCGGAGTTGAGGCGACCTTGACTCTAGATGTTTCTCCTCCAGAACTTTGGCTAGCCCAAAGGGTCCTTGATCTTTTTGCTGGGGTCGACCTGTTCACCAACACCTCCATCTTGAAAACAGCGGAGTTTCTTCGCATTGCTCACTATCGGAAATTTGAGGCCGGGGAGGTCCTAGTCAAGACCCACGAGGCTGGGGATGAGTTTTTTGTCATTCTTTCCGGGGAAGCCGAGATAATTCAAGGCGGAGAAGTGCTCACCAAACTCGGTCGCTACGACTACTTCGGAGAGGTCGCAGTTCTGCTTGGTTCCAAAAGGACCGCAGACGTGGTGGCCTTCACCGATATGGAAGTCTTGAGTGTCGCCGCCCAGGATTTTCTGAAGTTCATCTGGGGCAGTGAGATGAGTCGAGCCCTGCACCTGGTGGCCGAAAGCCGCCTGCACGAAGGTTGGCCTTTGCTCAACGAAAACCAACTCTTGGAGAGGCTTTCGGTGAAGCAAAAAACTCAACTCATCCCATTTTTGCAGCAACGCACGGTCCCAGAGGGGCGACTACTTTTTCGTCGAGGTGACAGGATCCGCTGCCTGTATCTCATCAAGGAAGGCCAAGTGAAAATTCAAGGCGAGACTGGGATCTTCACCCGGGCTTACCGTGGAAACCTAGTGGGAAGGGTGCGAGCCGAAGGGGACCGTCACGCCACCACCGCCATAACTGAATCCCAAACCGTGGTCTACACCATTTCCAGTCAGGACCTAGAGAACTTCTTTCTGGGCAATCCTGGTACCTATGTAAGATTCCTGGCCGCCGCCCGTGGGCAGACCACAGAGATGCTGTAAGTCCATGCTGAATTCCTCATCGCTAAACCGGGATCAGTTCTCCACCCAAATCGGCAAGGCGTTAGCCCGGAGCAAGCGCCATCCAAGTCAGCGCTTCGCCCTCTTGCAGATTCAAGGTGGGCGCGAATCCCAGGAAGAGAAGTCCCTTCTTGTGGAAAGCCTTGAAGGCAACCTTCGTCAAGAGGATGTGATCACAGAGTCCACCGATGGTATGGTTTATATCTTGGTCGGTGAACTCCGTCACTGGAGCGACCCCCTGCGCATCGCGCGGCGACTTCTGAGCTCCTGCAGCATCCCCTTCCGCGTAGGGATAGCTACCAGCCAAGGCCAGGCTGAAAAGTCCGAGCAACTCCTGTTCGAAGCACACGCGGCCTTGAAACGAACTCGCGGCGATGTCTTGGTGGCCTATTTCGATTCAGCCCAGCAGAATGAGGCAGAGGCCCGGCTCGATTTCGAGGAGGCCCTGAAGAAGGCCATCCAAGGCGGAAGTCTGCAACCCTTTTACCAACCGATCGTGGATCTTCAAGATGGCAGGATTAATGGTTTCGAGGCCCTGGTTCGTTGGTCCCATCCAACTCAGGGCTGGCTTCTGCCACATCAGTTCTTGCAAGTCGCTAAAGACTGCGGGGTATTGGTGGCGATCGACCTCTTCGTTTTAGATCGAGCTTTAGAGCAACTGGGAATTTGGAGAGAGCAGGTCGACTACCCAATCCGAGTCAATGTGAACCTCAGCCCCGAGCACTTCACCAAGCCAGAAGGCGTAGATCTCCTTCGTCCGATCCTAAAGAGGCACGCACACCTCTTGGGTTCTTTGCGCATCGACATCTGTGAAAACGTGCTGACCTCTGCGACCGGATTGGAAAGCCTGAACGAGCTTCGAGACCTCAAGATCGGTTTCCATATGGATGATTTCGGGGCCGGAGCGGAGTCCTTTCAGGCGCTGAGTTATTTTCCGTTCGAGTCTCTAAAGATCGACCGCAGCATGGTTTCGGACATGGAAGAAGAGGTCAATGCCGAGTTGATCATCGCTATTTTGAGGATCGCTCAGCGTCTGAAGCTGAGAACTATCGCTGAAGGGTTGGCAACTCACGCTCAACTCGAAGAGTTACGGTCCCTTGGCTGCAATGAAGCTCAAGGGTTTCTCTTTTCACCAGCGGTAGATGCAAAATCAGCCTTGGCCCTCCTGATTGAGGGACGCTACTGGTAGTCTTCTCCTACCGAGCAAAAGGCAGAGGTAAAGGTCCGAGACCCCAGAAGTCGAACGCGCGGTCCGAGGGGTTGAGGCGAAGCTGAATGTCTCCTCTCGGGAACCGATATCAGGTGGCGAGTCGCAAAGCTCCCGAAAGCGGCTCTGAGACTCGACTGCTAGAGAAGCAATGTTTACTTATGAATCTTGTCAATATCCTCAGCGTCCAGGAGTTTCAGCTCAGGTGGCATCCCGGCCTGAGTAACTCTCCCATGAACCTTCGCCTAGAGAAAGGCTCACTCATATGCGACCAAGACTAGTCGTCAAATTCGGCGGGACCTCCCTGGCCGACCGAACAGCATGGCTTCAGACCCTTTCTGTCTTAGAGACCCGCAAGAACAAGAATCCTTTGATCGTCGTTTCGGCGGTGGGTTCTATACCGGGAAGAGCCAAGGTAACCGATCTGCTGCTGTCACTCTTGGCCGAGACAGACCCAAAATCTCAGGAGAAGTCCTTTGAGGCCCTCGGGTCCCTGCACCGAGATTTGCTGTCCTCTCTCGACCTCCCCACAAACTTTCTCGATCCAAGCTTCGAAGAATTGCAGCGAGCACTGACCTTGGCGCGGGACCTTGCCCCTGCAGAGGCCAGCGACCAAGTGGTTCGCTTTGGCGAGATTCTCTCGGCCAAGATCATGAGTGAGGTGCTGAACCGAGCGGGATGGAAGACGCGCGTGGCCATGCCCGAGGACCTGAACATGATCACCAACGACCGCTTTGGAGACGCCGATCTTCTGGAGGAATCCTTAGAGCAGATGGCTGCAGCGGTGATCTCGTCTCCGGCTTTGTGCGTGGTGCCCGGGTTCATAGGGCTGACTATCGACGGCCGTCCGACCACCCTCGGTCGGGGAGGGTCCGACTACACCGCTGCCGCCTTCGGAGCAGCCTTGAAGCGAGATGTGGAAATCTGGTCCGACGTGAACGGGGTGGCTGCAGCCAACCCGAATCTCTTCGAGGCTAGTCAAAGGGCCGAAGGACACCCGGTCACCATCGAGCGACTCTCCCACGAAGAGGCTTACCAGATGGCGGCCTTTGGCTCTCGGGTATTGTATCAGAAGTGTCTGGCCGCCGCCCGGATGGCCGCCGGGCTCGGTGCGCGGGTGACGATCCTCGACAGGTCGCTGGCACGCCTGCAATACCTGGATGATCTCTATGGAGGGCGGATGGAGACCAAATTCTCCACCGCCGATGCCATCGATGGCGCGATCTCCGATGCGCATCTCGTGATCGGCGCGGTACTGGTGGCGGGCGCGGCGGCACCCAAACTGTTGACCCGGGACATCATCCGGCGCATGAAACCAGGCTCGGTCGTGGTGGACGTGGCCATCGATCAGGGCGGCTGCTTCGAAACCTCCCGCCCCACGACCCATTCCGATCCCACGTTCGTGGTGGATGATGTGGTCCACTACTGTGTCGCCAACATGCCGGG
>JBJHCR010000059.1:0-24337 GCA_050486105.1 Vulcanimicrobiota bacterium | reverse complement strand
CGGGTCCCCGGCCCTCGAATTGATTTTCTCAGACACCCACTGCGTGGGTACCCGGCCTCTCCATCCCAACCCGCAAACTTAAGCTTGACAGAGCACTAGCCCGACCACAAACAAGACCCTCGAGAGGTCTCGAAGGTCTTGTTTGTGGTCGGGGCGGTTTCTACCCCGCCTTGGAAGGTGGTCAGGCCGCTATTTCTTCTTGGCCTTGCCCATCTCTTTCATCATCTTCTCAGCACGCTGGGTCACCAGTTCCGGGGTCACGTCCTCAATGTGGGTTGCGATGTCCCAGTGGATTCCGAAAGGGTCTTTAATTCGACCCCAACGGTCTCCCCAAAAAGCGTTCTCCAAAGGAGTCACTTCTTCGGCACCATTTTCGAGGGCGCGCCGAAAAACCTTATCAGCATCGCCAACGTATAGGTGCAAGGACACTACAGAGCCGCCCTTTCCAGGAGCCTTTTGCCCCATGAGTGGGTCGGACAGATACAGGGATTGTCCAGCGATCCTCAGACCAGCATGCAGAATCTGCTTGCCGTCTGGAGTCTTGGTCACGTACATCTCTTCAGCGCAAAAGACGTTCTTGTAGAAGTCGATGGCTTTGGAGGCATTCTTAACGACCAGTTGGGGACTCAGTAAACTGACCCCTTCCGGTACAGGTTTGGTATTCATTGGTTTCACCTCAATAATCCGTAGCTCTCGGTCTCATTCGGACCAGTAGGGACGGAAAAAATGAGCCCCTCACCCCCGTTCGCTCTTCTCGGCGAGCAGCCCATCGTAGGGACGCTTCCTTGGAGGAAGAGCGCACCATTGGGTCATCAAAGGGGCCCGAGAAAGTCGGTGGGCATCGCCGGTCGGCTAGCCAGTCGCTCTCTCGATCTCTATTGTGCCCAGCAGCGCAGCCTCTAAACTCTAGGTGTCGCTATACGGTAATCGCGCTCTATTCCGTGCACCCGAAAACCGCTTCCGAATTGCTGGGCCGAAGAGCACTCGAACTCGGTCGAGGCCTGCGAACTTCCAGCCCGCCGCAAACTCTGAAGCAGAAGAGACCCAGACGTGGCCGTGAGCGTTAATCCTCGTCGGTAGGATGCTTCAGAGGACACCGTACTGAGAACTCGCTGCAGCAACGAGCGATCCGCCCATCGATGAGCTTGACTAGGCCGGCCCAGGACGGTGAGAACCCGGTCGAACTCACCTTTGAGAGCGGAGTCTCCAAGGAGAGAGATGGTGGAGAACTGTGAATACACTTCACCCTCATTCAAGGACCTCAAGGCCCTCGGACAAGCGAAGTTGGAGACCGGGATGCGGCCTAGAGATAACTCGGCCAAGCCGGGGAAAAGTCGCTGGGCTGCCTCTCGGAACAATCGGTCCGAGCGAGTCTTGGAACCGATACAGCGGACCAAGCCGGCCTCGAGTCTCCCCAGATCCAGGTTCAAGGCTAAATGATCGATTTGCGGTCCTAACGGGTGCGAAGACAACTTCTTGGAGAAAGCTTTGAGCGCTGAGTATTCGCGAAAAGTCTGGCCCGCTTTCAGTTCCTGAAAGACTCGATGCACTTGTCCATCGATGAGATTCTTCCAAGACCCGGGCGCGATTTCTGCTGCCGAAGGCGAAGCAAACATCTCCGGCAGACCGAGAACTCGCCAACCCACCCTTCGCTGAGAACACCTGAGAAGCTGGAAACGCTCTCTTCCCTTCCCACCAGCTAGGACCATGCCCCAACCTTCCCGGGCCAGCTCTTCTCCACTGTCATCTAAGCGCTGAGCCAGCTCTTCACTGTCCTTCCTGGTGGGATTCTCATTCGCTCGATAGTCGAGCACCTCAGACAGAAGGTCTATTCTTTTCAACTCCTCGTCGGCTTTGGGATCACATTCAGCGAGGGCCTCAAGCCTCTCCAACAAAGGCCAAGTTTCTTGACCTCGACGGTCAGCTAGAATCGCGTTTCCCAGAGTTCGATAAGAGGGACACGAAGCGCCGATGCGCTCCCGAGCCATCGTTCCCGACGACGAAAGCTCACTCATTCTCGTGAGCTTGAGGCTACCTCCTATGCTTGGCACCTTATTCGGCATACCTAAACATACCGACCTGAAGCCGGCCGTCTAGTCCTCTGTCAAAAGGTTCACGAGGGGAGCAGTTGATGAAGAACTCGCTTCCAGTTTCCCCCGAGCACCTTGGCGACATCTTCCTTGCTCCAGCCGGCTCCGGTCATGCGGCTCACCAAATTCTTCAAATCTGCCGGACACCGCAGATCATTGGGAAGAAAACGAACCCCGTCGAAATCGCTTCCGATAGCTACGTGATCGATTCCGACCAGCTCCACGGCGTGTTCCAAGTGGGCAAAGACATCCTCGGAACTGACCAACCTTGACTCCTTGGTGGAAAGAAAATCCGGCACAAAGGTAATCCCCACCACCCCTCCGGTGTCGGCAAGTTTGACCAATTGATCATTGGTCAGATTTCTCTCGATATCGATGAATCGAGAACAGCAGGCGTGAGTGTTGATCAGCGGACGACCGTCCATGAGACGCAACAGATCGTAGAAACCCTTGCGAGACAAATGGGCACAGTCGATGGCCATGCCAAGCTGCAAGGCTAGGCGGACCAAGTCGCGACCCTCCTTGGTCAAACCGTAGGTGTTGTTGTCCTCGGGGGTGCATCCTCCGGCGGCCCAGTTATTCACGTTATGAGTCAGACCTATGGAGCGAAAGCCGTTGCGCCAAAAGAGCTCCAGAAGGTCCAAATCGGCCAGCAGAGGGGCCACCCCTTCTAGGGTCAACATGAGGTGCTGCCCTCGCTTCTCTGCGGCATACTCTAGGTCGCCCCTATTGAGTATCATTCTGGTCTCTGGAGCCAGTTTGTCGCACACTCGATGGGCAAATTGAGCGATCCAAAGAGCCGTCACCGTACCCTGATGACGAGCGATCTCCGGAGGAATGTAGACGGCCATGAGTTGGAGGTTGAGGTCGGCAGCCTTCATCTTAGGGTAATCCAGATGAAAAGGCTCCGTCCCCTCCCCGGTGATGAAGTCTGCCCCGGAAAACGCGACTCTAGCAAAAGTGTCGGCATGGCCATCGCAGGTGAAAGTGCTATTCAAGAAATTTTCGGGGTTCACCCGGGGGTGATTCTTGAATTATAGTCAATATCCTGGTAGGTAAAGTACTTAATATTATGTCGCTTTAGAACCAAGTCAGGAGGCCAGCCTCGCTCTGCGAACCGGGAACGGGAGGGAGCTCCACACCTGATTCAGGACTTCCTGGGCGTCCATTTCGTCGGTGATCAGCATGCGCGCCTTTTTGGTGGCCACCGAAAGTCGAAGCAGTTCGGAATCGACCTGGGAAAACATCACAGGGTTTCGAAACATAAACTGATCGTGCAAATCGTTCACTGCTCGAGTGGCAAACCGTGCCATCCTGGTCTCAAGGCTGGCGGTCAATACGAAAGCTGCGTCCACCGCTGGTTGTCTGTCGACCACCTTTTGAAATTCGGCGGCGAAACTCTCTTGGCCTAGAATTCGCTCGAAGGCCAAGCTTCTCAAGGCCCATGAGTCTTGAATATGGACCGACCATGGGTCCTCGGATACCTGGAAATTCCTCAGGTCCCAAAGGTGACTGGCCAAGAATAGAGCCGCTCCCTCCTGGGCCGTGAAGTTGGGGTCCCATCTCATCAGGCGCCTAGCCACTTTTGCCACCGGGTTCTCTCGGCAGAGGTCTCCATGAGCTACGGTGACTCTCCAACCGAGGCCGGCGAAGCGTTCGGCCAACCCTTGAACGAGAGTAGATTTGCCCGCCAAATCCAATCCTTCGACATATATCATGCGGCCCATGAGTAGGCTCCTTTCGCCTCAAGAGAGCGAAGATATCCTAGGGGATCATCGATAATGTGGAGAAATTCTTGGTAGCTCAAACCACTGCGAGGTTCGTAATAGCTTTTTCTGTCCCAGCATTCCAGGTCCAGAGAATCAAGTTCTTCGCAAGTCATACGAGCGAGCTTCCAGAATGGGGTGGATCCCGTTGGTCGAGGCTTGAATCCTAAGTCTCGCAGATAACCAAGAGTGTAGATGATGTCGTCTCGAGACTGACCAGGAAGACCCAATTGCACGTAAGACTTGCCGCTGACCCCATACTTCTCGAAGTTTGCCGCGACCCGTTCAATCAAGTTTTGGTCAACCTTTGGGATCATGGTTCTTCCGGACCTCGCCAAAGTCTCGATACCAAAGCCCACATTGGTTAGTCCCACCTCGGCCAAGTTGGCCACCAGGGCCTCATCGGCATAGGGGTTCATAACGTCGACCACCTTGAAGGTCGTCTTAGAACCGGACCTTCGGCGCAAACTGAGGAATTTTTCCAGCCAATCCTTGTTCCATGAGAAGAGAGGCGAATGCATCTGAAAGGTTCCAAAGGGCTCTGGCAAGGTCTCCATATACTCCACCGTGGCTTCAGCCGAACGCCTTCGGTCCTTGATGCCTTCCTTCATGGGAGTTGGACACCAACGCGCACAGTTGATGGGACAACCCCGGGAGATAGCAAAGCTCAAGTCGTCCTTCTTCTGACCACGCTTCTTTCTCCAGTAGCTATAGATATGGGGGTCGAGCGCTTCGAGGTCGGGGTAGGCCCAGTCCTCAGGGTCGAGGATGCGGCCTGGAGCGGTGGAGTGCCATTGACCATCTCGGCAGAACTCGACTCCGTGCTCCGGCTCCTGTCCGGCTTCCCAGCGCTCAATGGCGTCGGCCACCACCAATTCAGGGTCGCCGCTCACGGCGAACATATCGAAGGGGGCCCGCCGAAAGTACTGAGGCATATACAGACAAGCCTCACCCCAGACGATGATGCGGGTCTCCGGTGAGGCCAAACGCACCTGTTTGGCTAGTCGCTTGGCTGCTGCCGCCTCCCACGGTCGACTCCAGATCACCAAATACTTCGCCGGTTCCGAGCAAGCGAAATGTCTCAGGCAGAACCGGGAAAGTCCCCCGTGGAACCCTGCCGCCTCGGTGACGACTTCCGCTTCGGGCAAACGTTTCCTAAAGTACACAGCTCCAGCCGAGAAAAGAGCTTGGAAATAATGTGGCGTTTGATCGTAGATGAGACTAGGGGGTGCAGACCAGATGACTTTCATAACTTACGCTCCTGGGATTCGAACTGACCCAAGCATAAGTCTTGAGGAAAATAAACACTGTAACCGGAAACACAATAAGAAACTTTCAAGAGAGAGAGAAACTTCTAGGTGCCAAACGGATTAGAGAGATCGATGCATCGGTGAGGGCCAAACAAAGTGTACTCAACCTCCCTCCTCCCGAATCACTCAGCGGCTCTCCCAACCGCCGATGCAACTTCTTCCGAGGGCGGCCAGTCACCAACTGGCCGCCCGTTTTTCTTGCAGAGCAGTCAACCCCTCAAGAAACTCAGGTCCGGCATAACAGTCGGCCTGAGCCCGAGCTTCCTCACAAAGCGCTCGGTGAAGTTCCGGTTCCTCTTGTCGACGCTGCCCGGCGATGAGTGCTCTGGTGGCCCCGGGTCCGCCTCGAAGCAGGTGCTCTATGGTCTTCTCTACCGCGGCCTGAAGCTGTCCTGTGGGAACAACCTCGCTGAGAAATCCCTGAGCGAGGGCCTGCTCTGCGTTCAACTTACGGCCGGTCAGCATGAGCTCTCTAGCCACCGAGACCCCGAAGGCTCGAGGCAGAAAGTAGGTGCCCCCCATACCTGGGTAGAGACCCAGTCTGGTGAAGGGTGCCGACAGACACACCGTGTCCTCAGCCAACCGAATATCGCAAGCCGCAGCAAAGCAAAATCCCGCTCCGACAACATGTCCGTGAAGAGCACAAACCAAGGGCACATTCAAATCGCGCAAGCCGAGAAATGAGTGATAAAACTGCATCATTTCTTGGCGGTTCGTCGCCCAACTCTTTTGGGATTTGGCCCTGAGCATCTCCAGATCTCCCCCAGCGGAGAAGGCTCGACCGCGGCCCATGATCACCACCGCCCGCAGCTCCGAGCAGTGGAACAGGTCTGAGGTGACTTGTGCAAACGATGCCGCCATCCCCTCGTTCATGGCATTCAGGTTCTCGGGGCTGTTCATCACCAAATAAGCCACCTGACCGTCGTTTTTCAAATTCTGTTCAAGCATTCTAGGCGTCCTCAAGAAAAGTTTTGTAGGAGCTGGACGGTAGGCATGGCCGCCGCGATCACAATAAATCCTACCACAGCTCCCATCACCACCATAATCATCGGCTCCATCATGGAGGCAGCTCCGTCCAACGCGTATTCTACCTCCTCGTCAAAATGGGAAGCGACATAAGAAAACATCTCACTGAGTCTGGCCGCCTCTTCCCCTGCCGAGATGAGATGCAAGGCAGTGTTCGGAAATACCTCGTTGTTCCGAAAGCACTCGGACACCGGAACTCCTTCACCCAAGTCCTCGCGAGCTCGGCGAAGTCGATATCCAATATAGACGTTTCCAGAGGCGGTTTCCGATCGAGCCAAGGCCTGATTCATGGTGACGCCAACATCGAGCATGGTGGCCAAGGCATAAAGAACTCGAGCGGTGATGATTTTCTCGTAGACATCACCCAGGACCGGAATGGAGAAAGGGATCGCCGAAATACGGCGATGCAGAATAGGGCGAGCCTCAATGTAGTTCTTGACTCGACCCTTGGCCAGCCAAAAAATCAAACCCAGAAGCGCAAGACTGATCATCAGAGGTACCAAAATCTCTCGAAAGCCCAACAAGACCTTGGTGGGCCAGGGCAAATCCACACCGAGATCGGCAAACAGCGGTGTCAGTTGAGGCAAGACAAAAAAGATGAAGCCCAAGGTGCCCAAAAGTGAAACAGCTAGAAGCATGGAGGGATAGGTCACCACCGAAATCAGCCTCTTGCGCAGCTCGATCTCTCGCTCTAGGACGTCTGCCAGTCGTGAGAGCATTTCGTTGAGGCGTCCTGAAAGTTCCCCGGTCTGCACCAGGCCGATGTAGACGGCGTCGAAGGACTCTGAATACTCGCTGAGGGCTCCAGAGAAGGAGAACCCAGACTCGATCTTGCCGACGAGTTCGTTGAGCACCGGTGCCATTTCCGGATCCGATTCAGCACAGAACGACAAGGCCAAGTGGAGGGGAATCCCGGCATTGAGCATGGCCCCGAGTTGCCTGGTAAAGATGGACAAGCTCTGTCGAGAGAATGCCAACTTCCGGGTGAAGAACCCCCTCTTGGTGTCCTTCTTGCGGGCGCTCGGTTGGATCCGCTCTGCCGCTGCTCGAGTAGGAAGGATGGCCGTGGAGCCATAGTTTCGACTTCTCCGGGAGCTCTCTGAAGGCTTGTACGTCGAAGAGACCATCGACGGTTTAGCCTTGAGCAGGCCAGGCTCTTGGTCATCCTCTTCGAACTCGACCTTAACCGTGCCCGAATTGTCTCCGCTCCCCCTTGGCCCTAGTGGGGGAGTTTTCTTGATTTCGACGGTGGCTGCGAGTTCCTTGAGCACCTCACCCGCCTTGGGCTTGGCCGGGGGAGGCTCGGCAGGTTCAAAAGGGAGGGCCTTGGGAGCTTCCTCGGGTTCAAAGAGACTTGGACCTTCGAAGGCCAAATCAGATATGGTCTCGACAAAAAGCTGAGGGCCAGAGAGGTCCTCCAAAAGGTCGGGGTCTAGACGCGCCCTCTCCTCTGCTTCCAACTCGGCCTTGAAGGCCTCCAAATCGGGAAGTTCCGGGAGTCCTTCCTGCTGCTCATCCTCATCATCGTCGAGGGTCAACTCCCCCTCTTGCAGCCTTCGGAACAGTTCTTCAGGAGTCGGAAGCTGTTCTAGCAGATCGCCCTCGCTGGGCTCAGAGACCGCAACCCAACCTCCGGCAGCGATTCTCGGTCGAGCGAAGGGCCCTGCTTCCTCTTCGACTTCGTCCTCTTCTTCCTCCATTTGCCGGTATAGCTCAGCGGCATCAGGAAGGGGTGGAGGCGGACTCTCGGGCTCGGTGCTGACATCAGCACTCCTATCGCCGAATAGGGCCGCCTTGATGCGTCCAAAGAAACCTACGGGAGCGGGTTCACTCTTCTCCTCGAGTTCCATCTGCTCATACAGCAATCTCGGGTCGGGGAGCGCCTCCAACTTCGGTGACTCCAACTCCTCTTCACTCTCGGCTTCTATGCGCCGATAGAGCTCCTGAGGGTCGGGTAGTTCCGGTGGAGGCTCAAACATGGGCTCTTGGGCCGTTGCGTCGCGCATCTGCAAGAAAAGGGTCTGAGGGTCGGGAAGCTCTAGCGAAATCTCGTCTTGAAGGTCTCGTTCTTGAGAGCGCATGGCTCGAAACAACTCATCCGGGTCGGGGAGATCGTGGACCTCCGAATGCTCTTGAGCAAGGTCGTCTGCCAAAGCTCGCTGCTGCATTTGTCGAAACAGAGCCTCAGGGTCCGGCAGGTCTTCATCCTCGGAAAGGTCCCAAGCAGCCTCGAGATCGCGCTGCATGGCGCGGAAGAGTTCTCCCGGGTCGGGAAGCGAGTCCTCTTCAGAGGCGGCAGAGGTCTCCGATGACGTTTGCTGCATTCGCTGAAACAGATCTGCAGGATCGGGAAGTTGGTCCCATTCGTCGTCCTCAAAGGCCCCGTCGTCGGACGACGACAACTGAGCATCCTGTCCTTGAAGTTGTTGAAATAGCTCACTTGGGTCCGGGAGGGTCTGGGCTTTCTCCGGAAACCCAAAGGACATCGAATTCCCGTCCGTTTCCGAGTCGTCGAACTCTCCTTGCTGAAGCCGACGGAAAAGTTCCCCAGGATCGGGCAATTCCTGACTGGGCGGATGCTCTACTTCTTCGGATTCCAGTCGTTCGAAAAGTTCACGAGGATCAGGAAGCCGAGGAACCGAACCCAAAGGTTCAGCCTCTTCATCGTCCTCTGCGTATCCTTCTCCTCGCGAAAGCAATCCTCTACCTTTTGTCCTACGGGCACAAGTTGTTTGCCCTCATTCGCCCTTGGAGCAAGCCACATAAACGCACTTCGCCCTCGGCACAAAACATCCCATCAATTCGGCCCAAGGAATGAAGCAATAAAAAAGTGGCCGACCATGTTTTCCACAATGATCGGCCACTTCTTGCCTGGAAAGGTTTCCTTTTGCGATTGACTAGGGGGAAACTTCCTGGAGGTCTTTCAACAACTCCTGAAGCTCTCCGGTTTCATACATCTCAAGCAAGATGTCGGAGCCTCCAACAAACTGTCCTTTGATATAGCATTGGGGGAAAGTGGCCCACTCACTAAAAATCTTGAGTCCTTGACGCAAATCGTCATCTTCGAGGATATTAAAATCCTGAAACTTGACTTTGGCGGCCTTCAAGACCTGAGCGGCCCGGGCGGAGAACCCACACATAGGAAAATCCTGGGTTCCCTTCATGTAGAGGACTACGGAATTCTCTTTGATGTCGCGCTCGAGGCGCTCCTTCATCTCCGATGATAAACTCATTGCGATCGTTGCCTTTCTTTGACCTATCCTCTAACCACTATTCAGGCACTCCCGTTTTTAGCGCTAGAGCATGCAGAGGACCGTCGAAGGACGACCCGAGACATTGATAGACCATCTTGTGCTGCTGCACTCGACTTTTGCCCTGAAAACTGGGGCTCAAAACGGTGGCTTCAAAATGGGTGCGGTCGTTGAGGGGATCCCGAACCTCTACCTGGGCATCAGGAAGACCTGTTCGGATCATTTTTTCTATCTCTTCGATTGTCATGACCGCCGTATTCTAAATAATCTTCACTAAAAAAGTCAAGATTACCAACCTGCTAAGGACAATTCTCTGGAGAGAGCAGGTCAGACCCCGGCCGGCAGATAAATATTACGAACAAGAATTTCTTGGGTTTGGGTAGAGTTGTGGCAAAGGCAGATCTCGAAGTTGATGTCGAAGCTTTCGAAAGAAAGCTTCGAGGGGAATACAAGCGTTCCAGTGACGAACCCAAGGTCGAGCGCCTAGTCACGGAATTTCGGGAGAACCTGGAGCATCGGTTTGATGCCGACGAGGCCCGCTCGGAGGAAGAGATCAAGGAAGAAGAGCACGTTACCATCAGTCTCAACCTGATCTTGTCCTTGAGCATCGCTCTGGTTTTCACCATTTGGGTTCTAGTGCGGTCGGAGCAACTGATCGAGATAAGTCGCACCATCAAGAGCTTCATCGCCACGAATCTCGGCTGGTTTTTCGTAATCTTGTCCACCAGTGCGCTGTTCTATCTCGGGTACCTGGCTTTCTCGAGGTTCGGAGATGTGGTTCTTGGGGACCCCGAAGACCAGCCGGAGTTCAGTACCCTATCTTGGTACTCCATGCTTTTCTCTGCCGGAATGGGGGTGGGCATCCTTTTCTGGGGCTGTGCTGAACCAATAACCCACTTTCTCTCAAACCCGGTCATGCTGAATGAAACCACCGAGGCTGCTCGCCATGCCTTGGCTTTGACTATGTTTCACTGGGGTTTTCACGGCTGGGGGGTGTATACGTTGTGTGCAGTGGCCGTGGCCTACTACGGATTTCGCCGAAGAAAGAGCTATCTGGTGTCCTCTGCGGTGACCGGACTTGCTCCCAGCCAAGCTCTGGACCGGCCCCTGGCGCTGCTGACCGATCTGACGGCCACTTTGGCCATCGTTTTTGGACTGGCCGCCTCCTTGGGAACGGGAACCCTTCAGTTGGCTGCTGGCCTGGATGGTGTGCTGGGGCTGAATACTTCCCACCGAATGGGATATTTGGCCATCCTGGCCGTGATCACCATCGCTTTTATCGCTTCGGCCACCACCGGGCTGAAAAAAGGGATCAAGATTCTTTCGAATCTGAACATGGCAACCTGTGTCACCCTCATGTTTTTTGTCTTCCTGGTGGGCCCCTCGCTTTTCATCATCAAGCTGTTCGTGGACACCACCGGAGGATACCTAGCCGAACTCCCAAGCTTATCCTTCCAAGTCGCACCCTTCACTCCGGTCTACGAGCAATGGATGTCCGATTGGACCATAACCTACTTCACCTGGTGGATTGCCTGGGCTCCTTTCGTTGGGATATTCATTGCCCGAATTTCTCGAGGCCGAACGATCAAAGAGCTGATTCTAGGAGCGATGCTGGTCCCCACTCTTTTCACTGTGGCCTGGTTTTCAATTTTTGGCGGGGCGGCTCTGCAGCTCACCTTGGGAGGCGATCAGGGACTGCCATTGCTCATTCAGGAAGCGCGTTATCAAGAGGCCCTCTTCTACCTTCTTGGTACGATGCCGTGGGCCAAGCTCACCGGAGTGATCACCGTTTTCTTGATTTTCACTTTCTTGGTGACCTCGGCGGATTCAGCTTGCTTTGTCTTGGCCATGATGACCAGCGAGGGCGACCTCGACCCCAGCATGCGATTGAAGGTGCTTTGGGCTGTGGTCATGGCCACCGTCACCGGCCTGCTGGTGCAACACGGAAACTTGGGTCCCATCCAGGCGGTGGCCCAAATGTCGGCCATCCCGTTTTCCTTCATTCTGATCTTGATGGCTTTCTCGCTTCCCTTGCGCCTACGCCATCAGGTGAAAAAACTCAGATTGTGAGTGGCCTTCACCAGCGAATCTGTAGCCAGGTTCTTCCGATCCTGAAGGTTTTGCCATTGGAAAGTTCGACTTTGCCCTGCACTCGATTATCATCAACAAAGGTGCCGTTGGTGGAATTCAAGTCTTCCAAGAGCACCCCGGCAGCCTGAACCTCTACCACCGCATGCCGGCGAGAAACAAATCGGTCTACAGCCAATCTGAGCTTTCCTTCACGCCCGATATCCGAAGTCGAGTTGAAGACAAAAATGTGGCCGTCCAAAGGTCCGGACAAGACTTCAAGATGAACCTTCAAGAATCACCTCTCTGGTCTTTTTTGGGGGACCTCAAAGGGGAAAAAGGTCGTCCCGACGGGGGGGGAACGGCAGGATCGCGCGGCTGCTGAGTGGGCGCTTGGGGTGGAGTCTGACCCAAGCGTTTTGATAGGGTTAAGGGTGGAATGGAGGGCCGCCGCCCGAGAGACGGACGCTCTTGGGACGCTCCGGGAAAAGTCGAGCCGGTATCCTGCTGAGGCGGATGCTGCTCAAAGCCTTCCGAAGTCCTCTCGAGGGGAGGGACAATGGGCTCTGCTGCAGGCCGACTTGGCTCTGCTATGGGCCGATGAGGCTCTACTGTGGGCCGACTTGGCTCTGCTATGGGTCGATGAGGCTCTGCTGTGGGCCGACTTGGCTCTGCCGAAGGCCGACTAGGCTCTACTGAAGGCCGAGGAGCTTCCGATATGGGCTGAGTGGGTAGGGGTCGGTGGTCGTCTGCTGAGAAACTTGGCTGTTGGTTCGTCGCCTGCACCCCCACAGTGGAGGCCGAAGACAGAGTGGATTCGAGCTCTCCAACGGTGGCTTTCATCGAAGGGGAATCGCCTCTCGGAGCGCCACCTCTACGAAAAATCAGACGATCACCCTCTCGATCCGCGACCAGGCTCTCCCCTTCGGTGAGAGGATTCCTCAACATCTCTTCCGCCAAGGGCCTGGAAAGGTGAGTGCTGATAGCGCGCTGCATAGGACGAGCCCCAAATTGGGGTTGAAATCCGTGTTCCAGCAACAACTCAATGGCGGGTTCTGCGACCTCAAGATGGACACCCTTGCTTTTGAGAAGGTTTTGCTTCAAATGCCCCAGATGAATGTCGGCAATCCCGTACAGGTCGCTGCGCTCAAGGGCTCGGAAGGCGATGAGTTCATCGACTCGGTTCAAGAATTCTGGGCGAAAATGGGTCTTCAAAGCCGCTTGATACTGAGTGGGCATATCGTCGAGTTGCCCGGCGTACCCATGATTGGGCAACCCCGCTTCCAGGAGTTCCCGAGCTCCAAGGTTCGAGGTCATGACGATCAGGGTGTTGGTGAAGTTCACCGTGCGCCCCTTGGAATCAGTCAAGCGGCCATCGTCGAATACTTGGAGAAAGAGGTCAAAAATTTCAGGATGGGCCTTTTCCACCTCGTCGAGCAAGACCACGCAGTAGGGTTTTGTTCTCACGGCTCTGGTCAATTGGCCCTCTTCATCGTGACCGACGTAGCCCGGAGGTGAGCCGATAAGC
Source organism: Vulcanimicrobiota bacterium (assembly GCA_050486105.1). GTDB lineage: Bacteria > Vulcanimicrobiota > Xenobia > Xenobiales > JADMJV01 > JAEXNA01. Next base: position 11,299 of record JBJHCR010000059.1, on the reverse strand, counting down.
CGGGAGACCGAGTGCTTATCATGATACTCAGACATATCGAGCCGCACCATCTCGGCCGGGTCCCCAAAGAGGAAATCGGCCAAGCCTTTGGCCAATTCGGTTTTGCCCACTCCGCTCGGCCCCATAAAAAGGAACACTCCGGCCGGACGATTGGGAGCCACCAGACCTACTCGAACCACACGGATAGCCTGAGCCACCGCAGCCACGGCATGGTCTTGGCCCACCACTCGTCCAGCGAGTTCGCTCTCCATCTGCAGCAGTCTAGTGGACTCTTGTTCGGACATGCGTTGAACCGGGATTCCAGTCCAATCCGCCACCACCTCGGCCACAATGTCCTTGGTTACCACGAGGCTGGCTCGTCCCTGTTCGTCGAGAGTGAAGATCCCTGAACGAGTCTTCATGCGGGCTGCCGACTCATCGATGAGGTCGATGGCCTTGTCGGGCAGGTTGCGATCCGGCAAATAGCGGACCGACAGGCTCACGGCCACCGCCAAAGCTTCGTCGGTGAATTGAACACCGTGATGAGTCTCAAAGCGCTTGCGGATTCCTTTGAGCATCTCGAGGGCTTCCTCTTCTGAGGGCTCACCTACCAACACTGGTTGAAAACGTCGTTCTAAGGCGGGGTCTTTCTCGATATATTTACGAAACTCGTCGGTGGTGGTGGCTCCGAGAACTCTGAGCTCACCCCGTGCTAGGGCCGGTTTGAGGATATTACTGGCATCCATTCCCCCTCGAGAATCTCCAGCGCCCACCAGTTGATGGATCTCATCGATGAACAAGATGATGGAGGGGTCGGCCATGGTCTCCTTGACCACCCCTTCCAGGCGCTCTTCGAACTCCCCCCGGTGCTTGGCCCCAGCCACCATGGACGACAAGGCCAACTCCAAAATGCGTTTATCCTTTAGGGCATCAGGGACTCGCTCTTCGTAGATGCGTCGAGCCAAACCAAAGGCTACAGCGGTTTTACCGACTCCCGCTTCACCGATGAGCACCGGGTTGGACTTGGTTTTCCGGGCCAAGATCTGCAAAACCCTTCGAACCTCGTCGTTGCGACCGATGATGGGGTCGACCTTGCCCTCGTGCACCATCTGAACGATGTCGCGAGAATATTTGTCCAGAAACGGGGTCTTGCTCTTCTTTTTCTCCTCTTCGTCGACCCGGCCCGAAGAAGTGGCTGCCCGTCCCCCTCCCCCCGAGACTCCAGCCTGAGCCGAGGGCGAGGGTCCGGCCCGGCCCGAGGTGGGAGCAGTTGCGAGAACTCGACAAGGGACCCCCAGGCCCTCGGTAAAAACGCCTTGCAAGATGTGCATGGGCTCCACCCTATGGGCCCGCACTTCTTCGGCTTGAGCTTGGGCGTACTTGGCCAAAACCCGTCGATACCGAGGACTTTCGGGCATTCCCTCCCAGATGGGACGATCGTCACCGGTGGGGACGATCTCCAGGATGGCTTCCTCCAATTCGTCGATAGATAAGCCCTTAGAACTCAACCACTGCTCACAGGCTCGATCCTCTATGCAGCAGGCCATGGCCAGATGCTCACAGGACAGATAGTGATGCTTCCAGCGATGGGACAGCTCCACTGCCCGTTTGAGTACTCCTTCTGAGGCTTCAGAAAGATGAAGTGCCAATCAGCGCCCCTCTCGAGTGATCGTAGCGACCACTTCCACATGATAAGTTTGCGGAAACATGTCAATGGGTTGCAGAGTTTCCGTGCGGTAGCCAAACTCCCTAAGTTGAGCCAGATCTCTGGCTAAAGTGGCCGGATTACAAGAAACATAAATGAGCTTTGGGATCCGCATGCGTTGGATGGTTTTCAAAACCTCTGGGGCGCAGCCCTTCCTCGGGGGATCCAGCAAAGCAGCCGCAAAACGTTCACCTTGCTGGTAGAGGCGGGGAAGCACTCGCTCCACCGCTCCAGCGGTAAAAAAGGTGTTCTTGAGATCGTTGAGCTCAGAATTGATCATGGCATCCTCAATGGCCGGCCCGCAGGAATCGATTCCCACCACCCTGCGCGCCCTTCGAGCCAAGTGCAGGGCCAGACTACCCACTCCGCAGTAAAGGTCTAGCAAGGCGTCCTTTGGTCGCAAAGACAGAGCCGCGTCCAAGGACTCATAGAGAGTCTTCAGGCCCCAAGGATTGACCTGAAAAAAGGAGGTGGGAGAAATCCGAAATTTCAATCCGGCGACCTCTTCCATCAAGTGGTCATGACCCCAGAGCACTCTGGTGGTCGTCCCCAAAAGGACATTGGTCCGATGGGGGTTGAGATTGATCAGAACACCTTTGAGTTTGGGAATACGCTGACGAACCCCGGAAACAAACTCCTTGACATGAGGCAAGGAGGGCTGGGAAGCCACCAGAATCAGAAGAGTATCCCCATTCTGGGTGGATCTCGCCACCACATATCGCAATAGCCCTGTTCCGCTCGATTCCTGAAAGGGCTCCCATTGAAGGCGTTCGACCATATCTCGAGCAGCCTGCAAGATATGATTGTTGGCCTTGGACTGAATAAGGCATTCGTCCACCCGCACCAAACGATGTGTTCGCTGGGTATAAAAGCCAAAATAAGGCCTCAGTCTGGGTCGGGCAAGCTGGCCTTCTTCCCCATGTTTCGGCAAGGGCAGATAGGGACGTCCGGCCACCATCATTTGCGCTTTATTCCGGTAATACCAAGGGTCTTTCATCCCCTTGCAGGGTTTCACCTCAACGTCTTCGAGGCAAGCCAGATGCTCAATGGCATCCTTGACCATCTTGGTTTTATAGGTCAACTGGGCGTCGTAATCGAGATGTTGAAACTGGCATCCGCCACAGCTTTCGTAAACGACGCACGGGGGTTTGACCCTGCGCCTGGAGGCGGTCAACACCTTGATGATCCGAGCTCTGCCGTATTTTTTTTTCAGCAGGGTGATCTCGGCTTCCACCCGGTCGCCCGGAGCTGCTCCGGGAACAAAAAGGACAAATCCGTTGACCTTGCCGACCCCCTCTCCTCCGGCTGCAACGTCTTCGATCTCAAGGCTTATGCGGTCTCCAACCTTAGCGTCCACTCTATTTTTCGACTTCTCTTCCTGAGGAGGCGTTCCTGGTCCCAGACCACTGGCAAGACAAGGGCTCTCTTCAAGGAAGTTCGCCACTGAACATGGAACCTCCCTTCGGCCAATTAGGGAGACTGAGGAAACGTGAAGGCATTCGGACATCAGCCAGAACTCGAAGATCGCTTCATCGAGTTGGTAGAGCAGAGTTGGAGTCAATTCGACGAGATCGAACGGACCGGTTGGATCGACGACGTCTTCGTGGGAGCGGTGATCACCGCCCATCTCGACGCCGGCATGTACCTCCTGACCAGCACCTCGGACGGCTCCAGTCATTATCTTCTTTTTTCCAACCAAAACCGGGACCGGAATGTGGTCAGGGTCGACCATCGTCGGGGAGAAGATTTTCTTTACGCTAAGACAGTGGGTCACTTGACCAGTGTCACCTTAGGGGTCGGCAGAGCCTATCCGGAGGTTGGCAAAGTGCTTCGGGCTGCTCGCTCCGAGTTCCAAAGCAATATGGCCGGTGAAGGTCGAGTCGCCGGTATCCCCGACCCCGGTGTGATGCGAGTCGATTCGGCCTCGGGCATCGCCACCTGTGAAACCACCTTGCTGCTGGACCTTGCAGATTTCGTGAACCTGAGAACCCTGGAGGTCGATCGAGAAAAGCTCTGGCTTTCCTTCCAAGCCACCTACCAGGCCCTAGAACGATATCTGTCAGGAATCATGAGTTAAGAGGGCCTATGGCAATCATCAAGTTCTTCACCGACACCCTTCAAAGCTTCGAAGAGTTCTTCTCTAAGGACGAAATCGTCTTCGGAGAAATCGTTCGAATCTTTGATAAAATGGGATATCCCTGCATTGCTTTCAATGCCTCTCAAGGCTATCAATCCGGACGTTTCTTGCTGAACCAGGAGGTGCTTTTCTCTCTCACCGTAGCTCTGGACAAGAAGCTCGGTGGCACTGGTATCCTGAGTATTCAAGCCGAAGTGCGCAATAAATTAGCCGACCCCGACGACATGGTGGAAATGTTCAAGACCGACTTTTCCAACATCGCCAAGATTCCGCTGTTGGGGCAGATCAAGATCAATCACGAGTACAACACCATCTACGCCAGAACCAGCACCGTGGCTCGCTTGAACTCCTACCTCAAGAGCAAGGGGGTGGTCGACCGAGAAAAGCTCGAGCATGATCTGTTGACCATCGTCGACCGCCTGGAAGAAGCTCTCAAGAGGTTCAAGAAGGGTTAGGCATGCTCGAACAGGCCTTTGATGAGTTGACTCGAGGGTGCCAGCATCGCTTCCAATCCCTCAGGCGCAAGCAACAGTTTTTCACCACCTTCGCCGGAGGAGTCATGGAAGCTCTGAGAAGCAGCGGCTACCGCTTGTCCGATTTTGCCCGAGAGGCCTCCGGGTGGCAACACGGATCTCAAAACCGCCATCGGCCCAGGTCGAGCAAGCTCTCGGAACTCAGCACTCAGCTCACCGGACAGGCCGGTCAAGACTGGACCGACCCCAGCCTCCAGAGCGACCCTGAGAACCTTGAACTCCTTTTTGAGCACCGCTCAGGAGATTTGTGCCGAGTGCTGATCATTCCCTATCGGACCGACCTCCCATTCCTGGTTCAAGGTCACAGCTACGCCCAGCTCGGTCTAGAACTGTCTCGATACTCGAACGATCCCGACCTCCTGAGACGAGCTCTGACGGTCAACACCAGGGCGAGCCTAGCCGGCATGGTCAGCAGGCGTAGTACACCCCGACTCGCTCTCGAAAGCCCCCCGACCTTAAAGCCTCCAGGATCTATGAGCTTTGAACTCAAAGGCGCGCGCACTCACGTCTACCTCAACTTGGTCCTCAATCTAGAGCGCTATGCCATCTCGGATCTGGAACTGGACAGCAAACAGATCGCTAGGGACTTTAAGGCTCTGTTCTACGGTATGGAGAAATTTTTGAGCTTGATGCTGGAAAATCTAGACCCGGACTCCAGCAGCCCCAGCGACCAACCCCAGATTTTTTCTGAGGACCAAGAGCGAGGTCCGAAGTTGGATCACCACAGCCCAGAAAGTCTGGCCATGGTGGAAAAGCGGTTGGCCGGAACGGTCCCTCTTGGGGAGCAGCCGGGTCCCTCGGAGGTCGGACCAAGCGGAACTCTGCCCTTGGACATGTCCATGCTGGCAGAAGTCGAGGACCCCGAAGCCGATGACGACCCTGAAGGTTGGTGAGTCGGTCTAAAGTTGCATCAGGTGATCCAGGTAAGCGAAGAGTTCGGGATCCCGGAGTTGCAATTGTTGGCGGTTGTTCTCACGCTTGTAGAAATCAGCCTTGTCTCCGATTTCGGTGGTAAAATAGGCCTCTACCGCTTCGGCAAAATATTCTCGCACATTGTCTCGGGCTCGGGGGGTCAAGAACGGGGAGTCGCCGGATTTCGCTCGCTCCAGTGCGCTCTCATAAAGCGAGTCAACGGTCTTTCGGTGCTCCACTGCCTCGAGCTTTTCAGCAATATAATCCATGGCGTGGCCGGTTTCGTGCAACAGCACCGAGTGATGCCCGGTTTTTTTGGAAGGAAGGGCTACGACGTCGTCGTCCAAAGCGATAATTCTCGGATCCCAATAGTGGGCTCCGTAATGCTGGTCCATGGCTGCACCGTTGATCTGAGCATAGCTTTCTTTAGACTGAGGACTCAGCAAACGTCCTCCGTAGCTGCCGAACGGCACCAGCAGCACCCCATTCTTGGCTTTCAAGACCGATTCATCGCCCAGAGTGTCCGAACCACTCACATCCTCGAGTTGCCCCCCGTTGAGCTCAAGGAGGGCTTCTCGAAACAGCCTTTGCTCAGAGCCATCGGCTGAGAGTCCGTCTTGGGAATCGGATGGTTCGATGCCAAATTCTTGCTCCAGATGAGGGAGAGGCAACAGATCGCGAATCACCTTGACAGTGCTAGCGACCCCGTGAGCGAGCAGCTTCTCCGAGAGCTTCTCAGCGAAGAGACTTGGACGCTCTCTCTCGAGCATGATGGCCTGGAAATCATCGAGGCCTTCCACTTCTCGAGCCATGTCCTGTTCGAACTCTTCGGAAACTTCAGTCACGATAGCTCCGCCCTGGATCGCTTCGGAGCGAATGGATTCCGGGGTATAGGACCACAGCAAATCGGTTTGAGAGAGATCTTCGCCATAACCCAAAGCTACATAGGCGACGCGTTCTTCTGCTAGTCGTTCCAGCCAAGGCTCGGGAATGGTAGCCAATTGCTCCAAGGCCTCTTGCTTGAGTTCTCCCTTGAGCTTTGGTCCACGCAACATCTCCAAGGCCAAATCTCGTCCTCGCGGAGTTCCTTGAGTGGGCAGCGATCTGTGCAAGGATCCTAGTTTCATAGTTCCTAGTTTAGGGCGGTGCCCTTAACAAAGTCGGAAAAGGTCAAGGGCGTGCCCTAAACCTCACCTCAACCATCTTCCGCAAAGGTACTCAATCTGGTATCTTAGAAGTCACCGAAATCCGATGTACAATTCGAAGGTCAACCATACGAGCAGCGCTTTGCGTCTCACTCGCCAAGAAACGGGAGTGATCTCCCGGCGTGATCACCAGGGCGAAGACATTCTGGTTGAAATGAGGGCCGATGGGACCTGGGATGTCTATGAAGAGGGTCCTACGGTGGCCGTGGGTCTATGGAGGGACCGAGCTCAAACTGAACGAGTCCCTCGCAAGGGCTTGCTGGGCTTTTTGGGCTTTAAGAAAACAGTGGAGCGTCCGGCCAACGGAAAGATCGAACCGAATGAGGTCCGTCCCCTAACCTTCGTTGACGACGATGCCACCGGCCGAGAGATCTACCGCAACGTCGAACTCCCACCCGAAACCCTACCCAAACCCTGGAAGGCTGAGCACTACCAAGTGCATATGCGCTTTGGCCAGGGCGGCAGAGAGGTACAGAGCCGGGCGCTCATCCGAGGCGTCGCCACCGAGCAAACCGACCGCCTTCCTCTGGACTTTGGTCGTTTCCCAAGCTCCCTTCAAGTGACCACCACCCAGGGAACCACCGACAATTTTCTGCACACCGAGGAGGGACTCTTGGTGGACCAAGTCTTGCAACCCCAACAAGGCTTCCAGTTGGAGGTCAGCTACAGCGGCACTCCAGAGCCCCTTCGACATCCGGCCATTCCTGCCGACCTGGGATGGTTGCCCCGGCAGACATCAGTGGTGACTTTCAACGGAGTGACCAAATCTTCCAGCTGGCTGCCTGGGGATGACCATCCCAGCAATAAAGCCACCTACGAATTCGCCATCGAAGTTCCTGAAGGCTATTTCGCGGTGGCCAATGGCAAGCTTCAGAAGCAGACGGAACTCCCCGACGGGGGGCGAGCCTTTCATTATCGCAGCAAGTTTCCCATGGCCTCCTACCTCACTTCAGTGAACTGTTTTGATGAAAAACACTACACCAAAACCGAGCTCTTTCCCGATTTCGAGGTGATCCATCCCAAGGGGATGGAAAAGTTGGTGGCCAAGGATTTTGAGCACCATCCTCAGATGATGAATTTCCTCTCGAAGCGTCTTGGTCCCTATCCTTTCGAAACCTACGGGGCTATCGTCACCGACCTGCCCACCGACAGCTACGCCAGTCGATTCACCGACGGTCAAGAAACTTTCGAAACCGAGGTCAACTATCAGATCGCCTTCGAAGCCCAAACTCGGCCGATCTTCCCGCGCCAGAGCATTAAGGGTCGGGGGGACTACGAAACGACTCTGATTCACGAGTTGGCCCACCAATGGTTTGGTAACGCGGTGACCAAGGCCAGTGAACAGGACATGTGGGTCAACGAAGCCTTCCCTACCTACTGCGGAACTCTCTGGCTCGAAGAACGCTTCGGCTCAGAGGTCCTAGAGCAAGAAATGAAAGCTCTCTATGAGCGAGTTTCCAAACACGACTTCCAAGACACCATGGGCCGGCCCGATCGAGACAAGCTTTTTTCTCAGGAGAATTATGCCCGAATGGCCCTGTCGATGCACGCCCTCCGTCGCACTCTCGGCGACGAACAGTTCTACGCCGGCCTCCGAGGCGTGGTGGACGAATACAAATACCAGAGCATTTCCGTGGAGCAGATGGCCGATAAGATCAACGAACTCAACGACGGTCGACTGACGGATTTCTTCCAGGATTGGCTCTACAGCAAAGAGTTGCCCGCCTACCCCGAATAGCTCACCTCAACCTCAGCCAGCGGCACTGGTGCTTGCGCTACCGCTTCAAGACAAAACAATTGCTCCTTGATGGGATTTCCACGCTCAATGAAGAAGGGCCGGAGCAGGAGGAATGAACTATGAGTTTTCGCTTTGTATTGCTGATCGTGCTTGGCTTTCTCGTCGCCACCCCAGCCTCAGCCCAACTTCTCACCGTGACCGGGGAGTTTCGCGTGGTAGAAGTGGATGTTTCCAATATGCGTTTGGGGGTGGCCCGGCTCGAAGCCGATCCCCATGTCCGTCAGAACTGGGTGACCATGCGGGCCAACACCAAAACCACGGTGCGAGTAGAGTCGGCCGACGGGACCTTCCGTGACAAACAGGAAAAAGTTGAGGAGGCCATGGCGAATCTCCAGCCGGGAGACCTCATTAGGGTGCATGGAGGTCGAGGGAAACCCGGTTTTTGAGACCCTTGAGCAGCCTCGAAGGCTGAAAAAGCGAAAAGGTGCGCTGCTCGACTTCGCCGTTCGCAGCGGTGCCATCGTACGTGGCTGAGATCCAAAGCAGACGAAGGCTAAGACCAACCGTACCTTCCAGGACGAGGTGGGGCTAAGTGAACAGACAAGGGGGCGATCACTTTGAAGATGTGTTTTGGCCTTTTCTTGACAACACCAGAACAGCAATCAGGGCTATCGCTATTAAGAGTCCCAGCATCATTATCTTTTGCCCGCTATTGGACAACAGAAAATAATCGATCCAAGACTCGGAGTAGAGCGCCCCTCCTGGGTTTCCTGGAGGCTTGGGGAGCCAAGATGGCCACATTTTAGAGTTCGAATGTCTGGCTTGTGCCGGCTTCCTGATATCTTCCCATGGTGCTCTCCACCTTGGGAATCAGTCCTCCAAAGGGCACCTTCACTCTATGCTCAAACTCCTTGTCCGAACTCGGAGACTCCAAATCTTCCACCTCTCGGACTTCAAAAGTGACCGTGGCTTTGGAATCCGGATTGACCTTCTTGGGGTCAAATAAATCGTTGTAAAAGTCTTGAACCTTCTCCAGATCGCCGTCAAATCTATCGATGGTCTGCTCGAAGGAATTGGAAGCCTTCGGAGTGTCTTGGCGCTGGTAGATCCAATCCACGGTGGAGGTGGGTATCAAGCCGGCGAACTTAGTTTTGGTGACCTCGGTCATGGAGGTCATCAAGCCGTCTTGGATTTCTGCGGAAAACACATCTTCAGAGACCACCGGAACAAGACCTAAGAGCGGAAGCTCTCTAGCCTGGTCCCGAAAATTGAGAACAACATCGGCATACTGCCGGTCGTTTATGGAGCCATAGCCCTTGTCGATCCAAGAATGCCAGAGTTCAAAAAATTCGTCCATGTTGGCCTTGATGGTCATCTTGCCTTCAAGTTTCAAATTCGTTTTGTTGACGGGGGGTTGATACTCGTGATGCAGCCCCTGAGCTTTAAGATGAGCCTCGACTTTATCGGGGTTCTCGGTGATCTCCTCGGCTCGCCTTCGCAAACTGCCCACGAAATTCATGGCAAAATCCTTGGTCGAAAGCGCCGATTTCACGGGCTTCAATGCTGCGGTACCCAGCGCACCCAGGTATCCCAAGGCGGTCCCGACAACCCCTTTCGCCGACTCCTCGCTGGTACGCGCCAGCGATTTGGTCGAGTCCCCGGAATTCTGAGCGGCGACCTGCGGGGTCGAGGCCGAGGCCTCAACCTCGGCCGGCTTTCCCGAGGCACTCTCGAGAATAAAACCGGCAATGGAGGTCAGCATGTCTCGGGGCATGAGTCTGACCGCAGCCCCCATGGCCATTTTATTCAGCCATCCGGGAACAGTGGAACTCCCTCGACCCAAGCGCTTAAAAGCGTCTTGCACTACCTTGCCCGGTTCGGTCATCTGCAGGGGTACCTTCGATTGGTCGTAGACGGAACTTGCCTCCCCTTTGACCGGGCCGGGATTGGTTATCAAGACATCAACGCCTTTGGGTTTGAGCTCTCGATAAAGAGACTCGGTGAAGTTCTGCAAGAAACCCTTGGTTCCGGAATAGGACGCCTGACCGGGAACCCCGTGCAAGGCCGCTCCCGAACCGACGTTGACAACCCCTCCACGCCCTCGGTCGGCCATCTTTCCTGCAAAGTGATGGCTCAACACCATGGGAGCCTCCACGTTCAGACCCACGCTCTGCACGTCTCTATCTATGTCATTGTCGAGAAAGGACCCGAACTGCCATGAGCCGGCATTGTTGACCAACATGCCCACCTCGAGATCTTCGGTGGCTTGCTTGACTTTTTCTAGGCCGTCACGTATGGAGAGGTCCGCGGCCACGACCTTGACTTGGACCCCATAGTCCTTTTTCAATTGACTTGCTGCTTCTTGAAGCTTGTCAAAGTTTCGGGCCACGAGTACGACGTTCATGCCCTTCTCGGCCAGCCCTCGAGCAAACTCTGCTCCGATCCCTTGAGAGGCACCGGTGACCACACCCCAAGGACCATACTTGGCCACGAACTTGGGGTCGCCTTGGCTCCGATGGGAAGCCGAGGACAGACCTCCGGCCTTCAGGGAAGTCAGCTTATGGTGGTCTAGTTGCTCGCGCTCCCCTGAAAGCTCGAGTCGCTCCGAAGGCTCTCCTATCGCTTCGGCACCCTTGGATCCAGGCCCGCGCCCAAGGTGCTCAACCGAGCGATGCCCCCGCCCATAAGGGCTATGAATCTGAACGTCCATAGACTAACTCCCCGAAAAGTTCTGTAACCAGAAGAGAGTTCGAGGGGCATCCTAGTTCACCTCTCTGAAAGGCTCAGTCGCTCTCCAGAGGACGCAGTCTCACCGGCTCCTCGTAGAAGCTGGCCCCACCCCCGTGGTCGGTTTCTACCGCTTCGATCAAGTCGTTGGGGCACCAGCCCCCGAAGAGGCGACTGCCTCCTTTGGGCAGGATGACAAGCTCCGGGTGGACTCCCTCCTCTCGGCGAATCCTGACTTGAAAGCTTCCCCGCCGGCTCTCCAAGAGCATCAGACTGTCCTCAAGGAAAGCCGAGTCCGACTCGGTGGAAACCCGGGCCAGGGGAATCTCTGGAGGCTCCACCGACCATTGGGAGGATTGGGAG
>JBJHCR010000058.1:0-24602 GCA_050486105.1 Vulcanimicrobiota bacterium | reverse complement strand
ACCAAATAAAGCAAATGAATAAAGAGCCAGGCCCACCAGGCCAGCAAACCCTTCAGTCTCAGGCCAGAAGATTCCACCACCGCCGCTGATCGACCTATGGTGGCCATTTTGCCTTTGTCGAAATAGCGAAACGGTTTGGGTTGCTGACCTTTGATTTGAAGGGCGATGTTTTTGGCGGCATGCTGCCCCTGCTGAATGGCCACTGGTGCGATGCCGGGTAATCCTCTAGGATATCGTTCGTCGTGCAGGAAACTTGCCATATCTCCGCAGACGTACACTCGCTCTTCTCCGGGCATTCGAAGGTCGGGCCCTATCTTGATCAGGCGTCGGCGGTCGATATCTTCAGTGATCTCCTCGGACAGGGGGTGCCCTTCGACCCCGGCGGCCCAAATCACATTCTCGGCCTGAATGGGACCAGCGGGGGTGACCACCCCGAACTCCGTCACCTCAAGAACTCTCTCCCCAAGGCGCACTTCCACCCCAACCTTTTCGAGTCGTTTCTTAGTGTACTGACTGAGGTTTGCGTGATAACCGGTCAACAAAGTGTCGCCCGCTTCGATCAGAATCACCCGAGCCTTGCTGGGGTCAAAACGCCGAAAATCTCGATGGAGCACCTTGCTCCTGAGCTCGGCGAAGGCCCCGGCAAGCTCAACTCCCGTGGGTCCACCCCCGATGATGACGATGGAGGTCAGAGCCTCGAACTCTTCGGACTCGGCCTTCAGTTCGGCCTGCTCAAATGCATCCAGCACCCGATTCCGGATGGTGACAGCGTCGTCGAGACTCTTCAGCCCAGGAGCCAACTCCTCCCAAGCGTCGTTGCCAAAGTAGGAGGTCTTCCCCCCGACACAAAGGAGAAGATAATCGTAGTCGAGGATCACCTGTCCTCGGTCGAAGACTAGACGCCTCGCCTCACGATCGACCTCGGTGAGTTCGGCTTTTAGAACTTGGAGATTCTTCTGCTTTCGAAAGTTGGCCCGCACGATGGTGGCTACTTCTGAAGGATTGAGACCGGTCGTGGCAACCTGATAGAGAAGCGGCTGAAAAAGGTGGTAGTTGTTTCGGTCAACCAAGGTCACCCTGGCCTTCACCTTGGCTAAACGGTCGGCGGCCTGAAGTCCTGCGAACCCCGCACCGACGATCACAATATGGGGAGCTTGATCTTGAATTGTCATGTTGGATGGCTCATACCCTCTTCTCAGATCGGACAACCGGAATCACTGCTTGGCAAATTTGGACCAGCAGTTGGTGAACTCCAGGGGGAAGCCGAGGAGTCTTAAGTGAAACCCCAGGCCAGCAGGCCACCCGGAAAGGTCCCGACTGTCTATGTCCAAACTCGTCTCCACCTTAAGCTTAGTTGTCACCACCATCCTGATCTTGTATTTCCCTCAGGAAGCTGTGGCCACTCCGCTTCAAGTGAAGGGTATGGTTTTCGAAGACCGCAATGGCAATGGAACCCGAGACCCCGGAGAACCCGGCCTGCCCGGAATACTCGTGAGCAATCAGCAGGAGGTTGTCCGCACCGACCAGCAAGGGCGCTTCACTCTAACCCTTGTTCCGGGGCGGGCCGTCTACGTACAGCAACCCTCCACCCATCGGGTCCCCCTGAATCTCCTGAATCTGCCTCAATTCAGTTACCTATACGAACCGACTGGTTCGCCTCCGCTGAAGTATGGCGGGCTTCCTGCCACGGGAACTCCTGAACCCAAAGATCTTGAATTCCCTCTGCTCCCACTGCCTGGCGCCCCTCAGCAGCAAGCAGAAACCAACACCGAGGTGGTCGCCGCCGTGTTTGGAGACCCCCAACCGCAACACCATCTTGATCTGGACTATCTGCGTGACGATGCTCTGCCTGATCTGCAAGCCTCAGGAGTCGATTTCGCCCTCGTACTCGGAGACTTGGTTTATGACGATCTCTCCCTCTTTCCTCGCTACAACCAGATCATGGCTCAGATCGGGGTTCCCCTTTGGAATGTGATAGGCAATCACGATCTCGATTACGATGCCGGCGGAAACCGCCACGCCCGAGACACCTACAAGAGACATTACGGACCCACTTACTACAGTTTTGAATACGGAGACACGGTCTTCGTGGCCTTCGACAACATCGATTATCAAGGTATTGGAGAGAACGGAGTCCCAAAATACCGGGGCTTGATCGGTGAGCAACAGCTTCGATGGTTCGAAAATTTGCTTCAGGAGATCCCCGAAGATCGGTTGATCGTGCTGGCCATGCACATCCCGCTTTTCGTTTGGGACGGACAGATGGCCGTGGCCAACACTGAAGACCGGGAGCAACTCCTGGCCTTATTGCAAGGTCGCAAAGCTCTGGTGTTGGCTGGACACATTCACATGGTCTATCACTACCTTCTGGGAGAAGAGGTCGGCTGGTCCGACACCGACCCTCTCCATCAAGTGATCGCCTCCACCCTCTCCGGCTCTTGGTGGATGGGTCCTGAAGATGAACGCGGGATTCCCATCTCTACTCAGCGTGACGGGGTTCCAAACGGATTTCACCTATTCCGCTTTGCCGAAGGGTCTTACACCGAGCGATACCAGGGTTTGAATGCTTCTCCTGAATTTCAGATCAGAATTGAGGTTCCCGAGGGGTTGATCGACCTCCAAGATCCGGACCGACCCCTACAGGATTGGATCATCGCCAACGTTTTCTCAGGAGCAGCCGACCATAGGGTCGTGGTCTCGGTGAATGGGGAAGTAGAGGTCGAGATGGAGCGCTTCACTGACAGTTCTCCCTACTTTGTCGAGCTACTGCAACGCTTTCCTAGTAGCTTCGGACCATCTCAAGCTCTGCCGACAAACCATCTCTGGCGGTCCCCCAGGCCGGCAGTTCTCCAAGAGCCCGGTTTGCACACCATCGAAGTCCGGTCCTTGGACCGTTACGGCCAAACTCACAGTTCCTGGAAGGCGGTCGAGGTTCGCTGAGGGGAACTGCTGAATCCAGCCGGTGGTCTCAGGTGGAATCACACTGGAACTCCAAGGGCGAAACGCCCAAGAACGATGGTCGAAAATCGTTGAAGAGCCAGGGCTTTCTCTCACAATTGGCAAGTCTTTTCCGGGTTAACACCCCTGTAGCAAGAGACCTGCTGAGGAATGAGACAATGAGGCCATGCTCGTCGGAACCTCACAGCAAACGGCCTCTTTCCAGAGTCACCAACGTCGATATAGCCCACTTCAGGACCCTCCAGAATTGCGAGGGGCCCTGTTTCAGCAAGAGACCGACGGAACGGTGACCCTATTGCGATACTCGGGGGAGACCTCTCCGGTTTCCCCCCCGGACATTGGGGATGACGCTGCCGTTGATGGACATGTGTTTTTCAGCGTCAACGGAATCGGACAAGACTGGAAAGGTCATCGCCAGCAAATCAAAGACTGGTTTCACGGGGGATTCGATTCCGGAGCCAACCTTGAACGTCCCATAATCGGCATTCACGAAGGAGACCGTCATCCGGTGCTTGACGGAGCCCGAGTGATCAAGAACACCCTCTTGCTCAAGACCCTGCAAGCCGGGGCTTCCTCAGAGACCATTAAGAGAGCGGCCTACTATAACGACCCCTCAGTGAAGACCATCTATGACCAGATGCGCCAATCCCTGACTGCAGGCAGACAGATCACTCTGATGGCTCATAGCGGTGGAGGTTCCCAAGTGGCGCTCGCCATGTCGATTCTGGCCAAGGAAGAAGATGGACTCTGGCAGGCCGTGGTGAACGATAAAGTCCGAGTGATGGCCACCGCCGCCACCGCCTCTCGAGAGGATTTTCTGCAAGCGGGCATCAGAGAAGAGAATCTCTTCATGACCGGCAGCGCCAAGGATCCGGTACCCGGCTTCTACCAGACTCATATCGAGTTTCGACGGCCCTGGACCGCGGCCAAAGCGATCGGTCAAGGTGTGAGCAAGATCCCCGGTCTAATTCTTAATCCTGGACCGTACCACGATGGGCAGTACATCTTTGACCACAACTGGACCCCCGAGGGCAGTAGGATCGCAACCTTTCTTGACGGCGGCCCTGGGGGCTCCTTTCCTCTCCCGTAGGAAAGCTTTCCGCAGCCTAAAGGGCAACAAATTGGGAACATTCTGCTCACAAAAAATCTACAATTGGCCGATTCGAGAAAAACATTTCTAAAGAAACTTAAGCTATCCTGAAGACGGCCTTGTGGCTAATTCCGTCTTGGGAGGAACCGCTATGTTCCCGATTGTTGCAGGTGTGCTCGGGCGAATCGCTGGGAGCCGAATCATTCAACACTACGCCCCCGGCATCGCGGCGCGAGTCGGGGCCGGAGTAGTCGGCCATCAAACGGGGCTTGGTCCCTTCGTGGTGAACGAAGCCCACGCTCCAGGCTCGGAGGACCACCAAGGTTACGGAGGTGGTGGAGGAGACGGTCTCAACCTAAGCCCGGAAGCTGAGGAACTCATGCGTCAGGCTAGTCCGTAGACCCTCAATCTCCCAGGCAGACCCCTAGGTCCCGAGCGGTCTTCACGGTATCGCAATCCAGAGGAACTTGCTTGAGGTGGCCGATCACCTGATTGAGGGGAACATAACGAACGTTGGGAGGATCCAAGACCACCATGACCCCGGCGAATCCTTGCGCCAAAGTCCTGGTAGCCGCCGACCCAAAACGTAGCGACAGCAGACGATCATAGGCCGTGGGGGAGCCCCCACGTTGGAGGTGGCCTAAAACGGTGGATCGAGTCTCGATTCCTGTGGCCTTGGAAATCTCAGCGGACAGACGTTCTCCGATACCGCCCAAACGTTCGGCTTTCCCAGCCTCCTTCTCGATCACGCTCAGATCGCCGCCCATGGACCGAGCTCCCTCGGCCACCACGATGATACAAAAACCCCACCCTCGATGGTAGCGCTGCTTGATCTTCTCGACCACCTTGTCCAAACTGTAAGGGATCTCGGGCAGCAAAATGACGTCGGCGGTTCCAGCGATCCCAGCGTGCAGAGCAATCCATCCGGCGTATCGACCCATGACTTCGATAACCATGGTTCGACCGTGACTCTCCGCCGTGGAATGCAGCCGATCGATGGCCTCAGTGGCGAAAGTGACAGCGCTGTCAAAGCCAAAGGTGGCCACCGTGTGGGTGAGGTCATTGTCGATGGTCTTTGGCACTCCCACCACCGGCATCCCTAGGCTGGACAATCGCTCAGCGATGGTCATGGAGCCGTCTCCACCAATGGAGATCAACGCATCGATGTTGCGCTCCCTCAACCCGTTGACAATGTCAGGTGAACGGTCAACGAAACGCACCGATCCCCCTTTTTTTTGAACGGGATAGGACAAGGGATTGAGTCGGTTGGTGGTCCCCAGGATGGTTCCCCCCAGGTGGGTGATCCCCCGAACCAAATCCCGGGTGATGGGAAACACGCCGGGACGGTTCAACCCGTAGCTCTCCGGCTCCAGAATTCCGTTGAATCCGTCACGAATTCCGAAAACCTCCCAACCTTTAGCTAAGGCCGAGAGCGTAGCCGAGCGAATCACCGCATTCAACCCTGGAGCATCACCCCCACCGGTGCTGATCGCGATTCTAGAAATTTGCTTGGGGTCGATTTGGCTTGGCACCGTGGCTGGTTCTCCTCAGTACTCGTCTCCCCCTACCGCCAAGGAAATATACCTGGTGCCCCCTCAGGGCTTCAGGAGAGGGTCTAGCAAGCCTTCGAGTTTGGCCATATTGAGAAAACCCACGGTGCGAGAAACAAGACGCCCGCTCTTGTCGTAAATCAAAAGAATCGGCACCGCTTCCAATGGACCGGCTTGAGCCTGCAAATCTCTAACAACTTCCAGGCCCTTCCCGTTGCGGGCGAAGACTGTGGGAAAATTGACCCTCTCTTGAGCCAGGAACTCGTTGTGGTCGCTTTCGCTGTGGTCGAAGGAAAAAGCCAAGACTTGAACAGCCCTGGATCCATACTTATCTTGGAGGCGAGTTAGGACCGGAAGTTGCCGTCGACTGGTGGAACACCAACTCGCCCATACGGAAACCACCGTGACCTTCCCATCAAGGGAGCGGCTCGAAAAAGTCTTGCCATCCCCGGTAGGCACGCTGAATTCACACCAGCCCTGGTCTTGAGCCACGGCTGTCGAGGCAAATACCAGGCCCAGAAGGGCAAGTTTCCACCATGATTGACGGAAGATACAGAGCAATGATTGATACCTTTCTGACTTTCGTCCCGAACCGAACCTTCCCCAGGAGCCCACTCTACAAAACTAAAATAAGGATACCTGGTTCAGCAGCCCCTTAAAGAGATAACCGGTGAATACCGAGACGGTTGCTGATTTGGAGGAGGGGCAAAAGTTGTTTCTCTCCTCGCAGGGTCTCGCCCCTGGCAACAAGAAATCCTTCCCATGCGATGGACTGCCTGCGTTGCCTCAGCGCTCTTAGTATGGACTCTCAACTCTGCACCCGCTACGGCCCAATCTGGTGGGGGCGCGGATCATCTCTCGTACTACACCTACTATAAATCCGGAGCGGGAGAGACGATCGAAGGCTTGGCGGCTCGACACGGCCTGACCGAAGCGAGCCTATTGAGGATGAATCCCTACCTCAACCAGTTCGACTCGGAGATCCCCGAGGGAACCATGCTGAGCGTCCCCCGGAATCGGGAAGCCGAAGCCTCATCCGCCCTGCTGGGTCGATCAGAGCGCCTTTCGAGAGCCGAACAGAAAAAGCTCGAAGAAGCCGAAGAGCAAGCTCGCCTAAAAGCTCAGGCTGAGGCCAAAGCCGTCGCCGGCAAAGGCAAGGCCAAGAAGAAAGAAAGCGAGCCCGACGAGCCCGACGAGAAAGAATGGGAACATTTGGCTTTCTTGGCCACTCAGGGGGCCCCGGTAATCAGCGCCCGCTCTTTCGAACCCAGGCAGCCAGCCTCGCGGATGATACGGCCAAACGGTGAGGTGGTCTGGATCCCAGCTGCAAAACCTCGCCCCAAACCCAAATCTCAAGTCAAGGAAGACCCCGCCCGAGGAAGCTTGAGTTCTCGCAAGGGGAAAGCCATCCACGAGGTTCTCCTCTCGTGCCGCTCTTTCATGGGAACTCCGTATGTTTGGGGTGGTCAGCAACCTGGTGGATTCGACTGCAGCGGCTATGTGCAGTACGTCTTTGGCAAACACGGATATCGCCTGCCTCGCACCGCCGACATACAGTTTGAGGTCGGCCAAAGGGTCGGTATGGGCCAGGAGCGCCCAGGCGACTTGGTCTTTTTTGAAACCTACGCCCCGGGGGCATCCCATGTGGGTGTCTACCTCGGACGAGATTATTTCATCCACGCTTCCAGCTCCCGAGGGGTTACCATCGACCGCCTCAGCAGCGACTTCTTTGCCCAGCGCTACCTGGGAGCCCGCCGGAACATCTAATGATCTGGAGAGGGAGGTCTCCCTCCTGGTCGCCGGACTCAGGCTTAGGCGACCCCTTCGGCTCGCCGGGTTTCCGGTCGGGCTCCGGAAATTCTTGACCCGTTATACTTCGGGATTCCAGCCCGCGCAGCTACAAACCAAATTGCGGTCTCCGGCAGCGTTGTCGATGCGAGCCACCGCAGGCCAGAACTTCCAATTTCTTAGACCGTTCACCGGGAAAGCCGCGATCTCCCTGGGATAGGGGTGGGACCAGTCGTCAGAACCAACCTCGAGCACTGTATGGGGAGCCATCTTGAGAGGGTTGTCGGCTCTGTCCCACTCTCCCAACTCAATTTTCTCGCTCTCGAGAGCGATCGCTCGCATGGCTTCGATGAATCGATCCAACTCTTCCTTGCTCTCACTCTCGGTAGGCTCCACCATCAGTGTTCCGCTCACTGGCCAAGACATGGTTGGGGCGTGAAAACTGTAATCAATGAGTCGCTTGGCCACATCCTCAACCTCCACTCCACTGCGCGCTTTCCAAGACCTGATATCTAGTATGCATTCGTGAGCTACCCGTCCTTGAGCCCCAGTGTACAGAATATCGTAATGACTGCTGAGTTGTTTGGCCAAATAGTTGGCATTGAGAATGGCCACCGAGGTAGCTCTCCGGAGCCCTTCAGCCCCCATCATTCTCAAGTAGGCCCAAACGATGGGCATCAAACAAGCGCTGCCCCAAGGCGCCGCAGAGACCGGAAGAATCCCTGGATCTCCTCCCACTTCAGCCCAAGGATGTCGAGGCAAGAAGGGGGCTAAATGTTTGGCTACTCCAATGGGGCCCATACCCGGACCTCCGCCTCCGTGAGGAATGCAGAAAGTCTTATGCAGGTTCAGGTGACTGACATCCACACCCAGTTTGCCCGGCCGACACCAACCGACCATGGCGTTAAAATTCGCTCCATCGAGATAGACTTGACCGCCATATTGGTGAACGATTCGGATCACCTCAGGAAGGGTTTCTTCAAAAACCCCGTGAGTAGAGGGGTAGGTGATCATCAGTGCCGCCAACTGCTCGGAATGCTTGCGAGCCTGTTCCTCCAAATGACCCAAGTCGATGTTCCCCTGCTCATCGCAGCGGACGGCCAAGGTCTCAAAGCCGGCTAAGACCGCTGAAGCAGGATTAGTGCCGTGGGCCGAAGTGGGGATGAGAACTTTGTTTCGAGCCCCTTCCTTGCGGGACTCGTGATAAGCTCTGATGGCCAACAAGCCGGCGTACTCACCCTGAGACCCAGCATTGGGTTGAAGACTCATGGCAGCAAAGCCTGTCACTTCGCACAGCAGGTCCTCGCAAGACTTCAGTAATTCCAGGTACCCTGAGATTTGCTCGGGAGGAGCAGCAGGATGAAGGTCGGCGAATCCTTCCCAAGTAATTGGAATCATTTCAGCTGTTGCGTTCAGCTTCATGGTGCAGGAGCCCAAAGGAATCATGGAATGGGTCAGAGACAAATCTCGATTTTCTAGTCGCTTGAGATAGCGCAGCATCTCGGTCTCAGAACGGTAGCGCTGGAAGTTTTCGTGCTGAAGGACACTCTCTTCTCGAAGCCACTCCTGGGGCAAGGGAAACGACTCCCCGGTGAGGTCCAAGCCTGAACCTAATCCGAGAGCCTCCAGCAAAATCTGAACCTCGGCTTCGGTGGTTCTCTCATCCAAAGCCATTGAGATCTTTTGGCCGTCCCCGGAATCCTCGGGGAACGTTCGGACGGCAATCTTCCTTGCCTGAGTTTTTGCCAAGGCTCTTTGATAGGCATCATTATTGGGAGCCAGCAGACACACTGTGTCGAGAAAGTGGCGATGCACCACCTTCCAGCCGGCCTTTTCCGCCCCGGCAGCCAACTTCGCCGCCAGACTGTGCAAACGGGAAACGATTTCCTTCAAACCTTCTTGTCCGTGGTAAACCGCATACATACTAGCCAGAATGGCCGGCAGAGCCTGGGCGGTACAAATGTTGGAGGTCGCTCGGTCTCGGCGAATATGCTGCTCTCGAGTCTGCAACGCCAATCGCAGAGCTTGGCGACCGGAACGATCTTGACTGACCCCGACGATCCGTCCCGGAAGCTGTCGCTTGAACTGATCCGCCGAGGCCAAGAAAGCCGCGTGAGGACCTCCGAACGCTAGGGGCAAGCCAAACCTCTGGGTGGAACCCACACAGATATCGGCCCCCAAGGAAGCTGGACTGCGCAAGGCCACCAAGGAGAGGAGATCAGAACAGGCGATGACCGCAATCTGCTTTTCCCGAGCCCGCGCAGCCAAGGCCGAGAAGTCCACCACCTCGCCTTCGGTCCCAGGATAGCCAACCAACACCGCAAAGACCTGATCGTGCAACTCCACCTGTTCTCGCGAGAGGTCTCTCACCTCTACCTCGATCTGCAATGGCAGCGCACGGCCTTGAACCACCTGAAGAGTCTGGGGATGCAGGTTCTGACCCACCAGGATAGTGGGGCGCTCTTGGCGCTTGCGAGAGGATCTCAACGCCATAGTCATAGCTTCAGCCGCGGCTGTCCCTTCGTCGAGCAAACTCGCGTTGGCCACCGGCAAACCGGTGAGATCGCAGACCATCGTTTGAAAATTTAAGAGAGCCTCTAGTCGACCTTGACTGATCTCGGCTTGATAAGGGGTGTATTGGGTGTACCAACCGGGGTTCTCCAGCACGTTCCTGAGGATGACCGGGGGAGTGATTGCGGCCTGATAGCCCAAGCCCAGAAAGCTTCTCCAGACCTCATTTTTGCTGGCCATGGCCTGCAATTCTGCCAGACACTCAGACTCGCTGAGCGCGGGAGGCAAAGTCGGGCGCCCGTCCTCGAGCAAGGCATCAGGGATAATCCCAGAGACAAAGGTTTCGAGGTCCTTGGATCCGAGCGTTTCGAGCATAGCCTGTTCATCGACGGGACGAGGCCCGAGGTGCCGGTAAGCAAACGAGGACAATCCGATGTCTAGAGTACGCTGGGTATGTTGTTCGATGAGTGCGTTGGTCATGTTCTTGAGAATGCGTCATTTGGCTCTCGGGTTCCTGTGACCACAAAAGACGCCAATAAGGACCAAAAAAAATAGACCTGAGAGCGCGGTGAGATGGGGGGACGTCTATTCCGCATCAGTCGAAGGACTGTCTCAAGTCTGTGTGGAGTATACACAAGACAAACCTGGGCGTCAAGCACCTGTATAATATTTTCAGAATCTATACATCTTCCTCAAGAACCTTAAGGCCACCACAAGCAACGTTACAAATTTTAGGCGAACCTTGACCGAAGGCGATATACTCAGGGATATCCCATACGACTCCCATGGAGCCCTTTACCTATACAAAACCTTTACATATAATTGAGACAAATGAAGAACCCCTTGCTTGCCCTGTTTGACGAGAGCGCCACCGAACCGCCGCTTCCAATCCTAGTCCCCACCTATCGCCGAAAATTTTTGGCCGTGAGCTCGGGGTTGCTCAAATGCTGGTTCAAGAGCATCGAGTTTCTCGACGAGGACCCCGAAGCCACCTCGAACAGCCTCGGCAATCTGGTCCTCTACAGCAATCATCCTTCATTCTGGGACCCGCTGGTGACCGCTCACATGCTCAACGAAACGCTGCCAAGCCACCACTGGTTTGCCCCCATTGAGGCAGGGGCCTTGAGCTCCCACTGGTACTTCCGGGGTCTCGGCTTCTTCCCGGTCCAAACAGATTCCATCGCCGGACTGAAGAGCTTTCTTCAGATCGGGACGGCAGCTCTGCGGGCCCAACATTCGAGCGCTCTTGTTCTCACGGCCGAGGGAACCTTTCGCGACCCTTGGATCCGTCCACTCAGGTTGAAAAGGGGGTTGGCTCGCCTCCTGTCCCAAGGGGAGCTCGCTGATATTCCGGTTCGCCCTTTCGGAATTGTCTATCGGACCAATGAAAACCCCAGGCAATCAGTGACCCTGAGGCTGGGGCCACCATGCTCGAGGGTCCAGCACTGGGACACCCAAACTTTGCACCGCAAACTAGAAAGGGACTTAGAACAACTGCTCGACCGTCAACTCCAGGCTAGTTCTCCTGAACTCTACACCCAGCAGCCTGGCGTCAATCTATTGGAGAAGCTATGCTCACCGAAAACCTGTTGATCGCTCTCGCTTTTTCCTTGGCTTTATTCCAAGCCCTCATGGTGTTTCGAAATCTCCGCCTATTCGGGCCTCCAAAAGGCGGTGCAGAAACGGATTTCGAAAGTTCCCCCATTAGTGTCCTGGTGCCAGCACGCAACGAAGAGAAGAACCTAGCCAAACTTTTCAAGTCCTTAGAGCACCAAGAAGCCTGTCGTTTTGAAGTACTCATTCTGGACGACAACAGCGAGGACGCCACCTTGGCCCTGGCCCAGGCCCAGTCAGCCAAAGACCCAAGGTTTAAAGTTCTGAGCGCTCCCGAACTTCCCCCTGGATGGGCCGGGAAACAGCACGCTTGCCATCTCCTCTCAAAAGCCGCCGTCTACGAACATTGGCTTTTTGTAGATGCCGACGTAACCTTCACCGACCCTCAAGCTTTAGCCCGTATCTCTCAACATCTGGAGGAGAGTCCATCAGCCATGCTGAGCGCCATTCCTAGGCAGCAAACCCAGAGCTGGGCGGAGCGGAGCATCATTCCACTCATCCATCTTGTCCTCTTGGGCTTCCTCCCGTTCTGGGAAATGCGGCGCAACACCCTCCCAGCTTTGGGAGCCGCCTGCGGGCAAATGGTGGCGGTGAAGGCCCGATGCTACCGAAAGGTGGGTGGGCATGGTGCCGTTCGCCATAGATTGCACGACGCCACGGCCCTTGCTGCTCACTTCCGCATCCAAGGCTATCTGACCGACCTTTTTGATGCCACCTCCATAGCCTCGTGCCGCATGTATCAGAGCCCCCAAGACGTCTTCAGTGGCTTTGCCAAAAACGCCACCGAGGGCATGGCTCAGCCGCGCCTCCTACCCCTATGGACCTTCTTGCTCTTGGGGGCGAACGTTCTCCCTCTGGTCATGTGGCTTCTCAAGCCGAGTTCTATCGCGGCCGCGCTGGCCCTGGCCTGCAACCTCTGGGTCTATCTCAGCCTGATGAAGAGGTATCGACAAGACCTGAGCGGAGCCCTCACTCGGCCGGCAGGAGTCCTGCTTTTCATCGCGATACAGTGGGTAGCGTTGATCGGGAAATGGTTGGGCTGGAAAGCCACTTGGAAAGGTCGAAGCTACCAGCGGCTCCATCAATAGACCGCGACGAAAAGTGAGCACCGAAATAGACTTCAACGGCTTTGTGGTCTCCTCGTTTGCTCCTAGAAAGAGATTGTGATAAAATTCACAAGCTATGATCGAATACGCAAACATTGGGATCATGTTCGCTGTGGCGACAATAATCGCCGGCAGCATTCTCGGCATTTCTTTTCTGGTTGGTCCGAGAAATCCCAACCCAAAGAAGGCGCAGCCCTACGAGTGTGGGATCGAAGAAGTCACTCCCATGCCCACCAGGGTTTCGGTCCGGTTTTTGCAGATCGCCATGCTGTTTCTCATTTTCGACGTCGAGACCGTCGCTTTCTATCCGCTGGCCTCTATCCTTCGTGGCGTAACCTTGAACTCCCAAAGCGACGGACTTTTCTTGCTGGGAGCCGGCGGAGTATTCTTCGCCCTAATCGTTTTGGGCTTTCTCTACGAGTGTAAGAAAGGCGTGTTGCAGTGGAGTCGATAGATAAAGAGCAAGAGAAAACCAACGTGGTGTATGCCTCCGACGCCCTCTTTGCCGCCCAGGGTAAGACCACCGGATTCGGGGTGCTCACCACCAAGTTGTCCGAGTTCGCGCCGGTAAAGTGGGCCGCCAAAGAAGCCCGAAAGAATTCCGTTTGGCCGGCACTCTTCGGCTTGGCTTGCTGCGCCATTGAGATGATGGCTACCAGTGGTTCGCGCTTTGACCTAGCCCGTTTTGGAGCAGAAGTTTTCCGGGCCTCTCCGCGACAGGCCGACCTGATGATTGTCGCTGGCCGGCTCTCCATTAAGATGGCGCCGGTTCTCAGACAGATCTACGATCAGATGCCCGACCCCAAATGGGTGATCTCCATGGGGGCCTGCGCTTCTTGTGGAGGAGTGTTCAACAACTATGCCATTGTCCAAGGCGTCGACAAGGTGGTCCCCGTAGATGTTTATGTCGCCGGGTGCCCCCCAACCCCTGAGGCCCTAATCACCGCTTTCAATATGCTTCAAGAGAAGATCGACAAAGGCATTCCCCCTGGAATTGACCCCATGGTCGCCTATGCGGAGAATCCTAACCTGGTCCAACTCAAGATGGCCTCAATCGACCCCTATGTTGTGAAGTGAGCGAGTACTTTAAGTTTATGACCCACCCAAATGTGACGGAGACGGTTCGAGAGGCTGCCAATCTTTTGCAGACTGCTCTCAAAGCCGATTTCTTGGGCAGCCGAGAGGACCGAGGAGAGATGACCTTTTGGGTCCTTCCCGCTTCCTGGCTCCAGGCTGCTGCCACCCTCAGAGAAGCCGGCTTCCACGATCTCTCCGACTTGACTGCCGTGGACTATCTGGACCGAGAACCTCGTTTTGATGTCATGGCTATCTTGCGCTGCACCGAGACTCATCAATACCTGCGCCTGAAAACCATTCTCGAAGAGCAGCAGACTCTCTCCACTTTGACCTCAATCTGGCCTGGAGCCAATTGGCTCGAGAGAGAAGTCTACGATCTTTTTGGGATCGAGTTCGAGCAACATCCCGACCTCAGGCGAATTCTCTTGCCAAAAGACTATAACGGATTTCCTCTGCGCAAGGACTTTCCGGTCACCGGGCCTGCCAGTTCCCTTTTTCGCTAACCCTGACACCGTAGGAGTCCAACATGTCAGCCAGCACCGAACCCCATATCCCAGAAAGCGCGGCCCACGTCGAAGACGACGATTCCGGCTTCACCGTACTCAATATGGGACCTCAGCACCCTTCCACCCACGGGGTGCTCCGTCTGATTCTCACTCTCGATGGGGAGGTAGTGGTGGCAGCCGAGCCCGACATCGGCTATCTCCACACCGGAATAGAGAAGACCGCAGAGGTCAAAACTTACAACCAGGCCCTGACTCTGACCGACCGCATGGACTATCTGGCGCCACTTTCGAACAACCTCGGCTACTCTCTGGCGGTAGAGCGCCTGCTCGGTATCGACGTTCCCGAGCGTGTTTCTCACATCAGAGTGTTGCTCGCCGAGCTTCAACGTATCGCGTCTCATATGGTTTGGCTGGGAACCTCAGGGCTCGATGCCGGCGCCATGAGCATGTTCTTGTATTGCTTTCAAGAGCGAGAGACCATCCTGGACCTTTTCGAACAGGTGTCGGGAGTTCGCATGATGACCTCCTACATCCAGCCCGGTGGTCTGATGGCCGACCTGAACCCCGGATTTTTGGAACACACCACCCAGGTACTCGACCACCTGGAAAAGCAGATTCCTATGTACTATGGGCTGTTGGAGAAGAACCCCATATGGATGGAGCGCACCAAAAAAATTGGCCTGCTCACCCCGGAAATGGTTCGGGACTACTGCATTACAGGTCCCGTGGGGAGAGCCAGTGGAGTGGACCTGGACTTGCGCCGAGACCGGCCCTATGCAGCCTATGAGGACTACGAGTTCAGCATTCCCATTCGCCATGAAGGGGACAGCTACGCTCGCTATATCGTTCGTATGGAAGAAATGGAAGAGTCCCTCAAGATCTGTCGTCAGGCGCTCAAAAAGATCACTCCTCCCGGCATTGGGGTGCCTTACCGCAGCGACGACCGAAAAATCGTGCCTCCGCCGAAGTATGAGATCCAGTACTCCATGGAAAGTCTGATCCACCATTTCAAACTCTTCACCGAAGGCTTCGCCCCTCCACCGGGCGACGTCTACCAAGCTGTAGAGTCCCCTCGAGGGGAACTGGGTTTTCATATGGTGAGCGACGGCAGCAATCGGCCTTACCGAATGAGGGTGCGCACCCCGTCGTTCACCAATGTACAGCTTTTGCCCCAACTAATCGTCGGGCTCCAAATCCCAGATGTGGTGGTGGTCTTGGCCTCCATCGACTTTGTGCTGGGCGACTGCGACCGCTAGAAAGGACCCCACACCTATGAGCAAGACATCAGAGGCTGCCCCTCAACCCCTGCTCAACGATGAGACCCGGCAGAGGATCGAAGAGCTCAAGGCTCGCTATCCCAAAGCTCGTTCGGCCATTCTGCCGGCTCTGCACGCCGTCCAGGACCAGCTTGGCTGGGTCCCTAAGCCGGCTCAGGCCGAGGTCGCTGAGATCTTTGGAATGACCGCCGCTGAAGTCGAAAGCCTGGTCACCTTCTACTATATGTATCACCGAAAGCCCGTTGGACAGTATGTACTCAAAGTCTGTCGCTCCATCTCTTGCTGGTTGAGGAATTCCGAAGGCGTCGAGCACAAATTGTGTCAAGAACTCGGAGTCAAATGTGGGGAGATGACCGAAGACGGGATGTTCACCGTGGTCCATGGGGAATGCCTAGCCGGTTGTGTGAACGCACCCATCGTGCAAGTCAACGATCGCTTCGTGGAAGACTGCACCCCCGACAAGATTCCAGCTTTATTGGAAAGTTTGCGCCAGGGAGATCCCAAGTATCCGGCCGCGGCCAAATCGTGGATTCCACCAGACGCGCAAGCGAAGGAGAGTTGAGCATGGGAATCAAGCGTGTCGTGCTGGAGAAACGCGACGTAGAAAACATGACCGACTTGAAGGTGGCTCTGAAGAACGGAGCTTACGATGGTCTCAAAAAAGCTCTGAAGGACTTCACCCCTGATGAACTCATCGAGTACGTCAAAACCTCAGGATTGCGTGGGCGGGGCGGAGCGGGTTTCCCGACCGGCCTAAAGTGGTCCTTCGTGCCCAAGAATCCCGGAAAGCCCAAATATCTGTGCGTCAATGGGGACGAATCCGAGCCTGGAACCTGCAAAGATCGAGACATTCTCACCTACCTTCCTCACCAACTCTTGGAAGGGATCGCCATTGCCTGCTATGCCGTGGGCATCGAAACCGCTTTTATTTACATCCGTGGAGAGATGCTAGAAGCAGCCGAAATCCTCGAGGAAGCGGTGGCCGAGGCCACCAAGAAAGGACTGCTCGGCAAGAACATCCTAAAGAAGGGTTTCAACTGCAATGTGGTGGTCCATCGTGGCGCCGGAGCCTATATATGCGGGGAAGAGTCAGCCCTACTGTCCTCCTTGGAAGGAGAGCGCGGCTTCCCTCGACTGAAACCCCCATTTCCGGCCGTAGAAGGCCTCTATGCCTGCCCCACGGTGATCAACAACGTGGAGACCTTAGCCACCCTTCCGGCCATTATGAACCAGGGGGCCGAATGGTACGCCGCCATGGGTACCGAAAAGAGCAATGGGACCCGGTTGTTGTGCCTGTCGGGGCACGTCAACAAACCTGGCAACTACGAACTGGAATTGGGCACCAGCATGCGAGAATTGATCGAAGTCCACGGTGGAGGAGTGATGGGTGGAGACCTGAAGGCCATAATCCCAGGTGGGGCCTCAGCGCCCTTCTTGACCAAAGAGCATCTCGATATTCCTTTGGACTTTGAATCCATTGCCCAGGCCGGCTCCATGGCCGGTTCGGGAGCCGTAGTGGTGATCAACGATAAGACCTGCATCGTCAAGGTGTGTTTGAATCTGGACCAGTTCTTCGAAGAAGAATCCTGTGGAAAATGCACCCCCTGTCGAGAGGGCACCAAGTGGCTCGTCAACATTCTTGAGCGCCTCATTGAAGGACATGGACGAGAGGAAGACCTCGACCTGCTGAAGTCCGTTTGCGACAACCTCCTGGGCAAGTCGTTCTGCCCCCTAGGGGACTCGGCCACCTCTTGCATTCTCAGCGCTTTCAAATACTTCCCGGAGGAATTCGAGCACTACGCCAAGTACGGACGCTCCATCCTCGATGGCGAGAAAGTGTTGAGCGCAAGCTGATGTCTGACAACTTGATCACGGTGACCATAGATGGCCGTCAGATCTCCGTGCCCAAAGGAACCTTGGTGGTGGAAGCCGCCCGGCAACTGGGCATCGAGATCCCCGTCTACTGCTACCACCCAAAAATGAAGCCGGTTGGTGCCTGCCGGGTTTGCGCCGTGTACGTGGAAAATCAACGTCGCCCCATCATGACAGCCTGCACCACCGAGGTCATGCCCGATATGGTGGTGCACACCCGAGACGAGAACGCCGTGGCCGCTCGAGAGGGCATTCTGGAGTTTCTGCTGATCAACCATCCCTTAGATTGCCCAGTTTGCGACCGAGGTGGGGAGTGCGATCTGCAGGACTTCACCATGCGCTACGGCCCTCCCACCACCCGCTTCATCGAAGAGAAGAGGCATTTCGAAAAATCCAAGCAAGTCGGGGCCAACGTCGTCCTCGATCGCGAACGCTGCATCATGTGCCAGCGTTGCGTGCGCTTTTGCGACGAGATCGCCATGGAAGAGGGACTAGTCATCATCGAGCGAGGAAATCGCTCTGAGATCGGAGCGTTCGAAGGACGCTCCTACGACTCCCAGTTCTCCGGAAACACCATTGAACTCTGCCCGGTTGGAGCCCTCACCTCCAAGACTTATCGCTTCCAAGCCCGCCCCTGGGAACAGCAACACTTCGCCGGTGTCTGCACCCACTGTTCGGTAGGTTGCAACCTGACGGTGGACGTGCGTTTCGATGAAGTGGTGCGATTTCGCTCTAGGGTGAACGACACCATCGATGATGGCTGGCTCTGCGACCAGGGTCGCTACGGCTATCAGCACATCCATTCAGAAGATCGCTTGGAGCATCCGTCCCTGAGAAATTCTGCCGGGGAACTCGAGAAAACCACCTGGGATAAAGCCTTAGCCCTACTGGTCGAGAAGCTGAAGGCCTCTGGCTCTGAGACTTCGATCTTGCTGGGAACTCAACTCTCCCTCGAGGATGGACACGCTTTCTTGAGGCTGAGCCGGGGAGCGCTCAACTCGCCGAATCTTAGCCATGAAGAAGCTCACCGAGCGATGATTTCATCTGAGGAGTTGGTCACGGCCACCGGTCAGATCATGGGCTGCGACAGCGCCGACGGCATCATTTGCCTGGGAAGCAACCCAACTGAAACCCACCCCGTTTTGGACTTGCGAATCAAGAAGGGCCTGCGCCGCAGAGCCAAGCTCGCCGTCCTGGGTCAGACCAAGGCCATGCCCAAGCAGGCAGATTTCACTCTGGAAGGCCAGCCAACCGAACTTTGGGAAAAGTTGATCAAGGAACTCGGCAAGAAAAAGAAGTCCAAGGAGAAGGGTCTCCTGATGCCTGCGCCTAGGCCCTGGGAAGCTGGTGGATCTTCCTCCACAGACTGGAAAGAGTTCACGGAGGCGGCCCGAGAGTGGGAGAGGGTTCTGGTCATCGTGGGAGACGAAGTTCCCACGGAAGCCCTAGCCGCCATGACCCAGCAGGCTAAGGACCTCGGCTGGAACCAAGCTCCCCACGGCGTTCTGCTGTTGCGTCGAGGTGCCAACTCCCTCGGGCTAGACATGATCGGCTGCGCCCCCAACTTTGGACCGGGCTGTGAAGCTCTGAAGAAGAACCCGGCCTATCAGCAAGCGTGGTCAAACTTCTCCCATAGGGAGGGCCAAGCTTGGGAAAAACAACTGACCACCGGCGGTAAAGTCGCGCTGGCGGTAGGTTGCGATCCTTTGGCCAACAACAGCGCAAAGAAGGCGGACTTTCTGGTTGCCTTGTCCACTCATCCCAACGAGACCACCAAGAAGGCCGACTTGGTCCTACCTCTGGCCAGCTGGCTTGAATCCCACGGAACTTTCGTATCTACCGATGGCACCGTGCAATTCTCACGCCAGGCCGTACTGCCCGTTGGCGAATCGCAGCCAGCCTGGGCCGTGGCCACCAAGGTGATCGAACTGCTCGAGGGGACCGAGGGCTTGTACCGAAGCCCAAAGGCGGTGTTCGCCGAAATCGGACAACTCAACCCCAGCCTCTTAGGACGTTCCTATCGAGACTTTCAGCTAGCCGGAGAGGCGCACTGGTCCTATCCCCAGCAGGCTGGCCTGGGCATGCCCCGCCCCGACCTCTCCGCCATCCCGGTGAACCGACCGGACACCCCAATGTGGATGCCCACCGAGAACATCAACTCCTCGGTCGAGCATTCTGGACGCTTGTTCCGAGGCGAGACTCCCCCGGAACCGCCCGGACAGCGGGACCCTAGGGAAGTCGCTGCCTTGCTGGGTCTTGCTGACGGATACCAGGACTGGCCGGGACCGAAGCCTGCACTTCCTGAAGTGGGTGAGAGCACCCGGCCGGGATTCGTTCCCCTGAGAGTTCTCAGCGCCACTTCTGCCCAGCCTCCGGGACCGACTCCCGCTCGGCGACACCATCAACTCGGGCTCGGAGTGCACACCAAGATCGCAGTGCCGGCCTTGCCCGCCGCAAACTCGACTTCCGAGGAACTTGAGGAAGCGGAAGAATCGGGCCTAGCCACTCAGGGAGGAGAGCAATAGTGGAGTCCTGGCAGAGTTTTCTCATCGTCTTGGTGCAGTCCTTAGTGACCTGCGTAGCTCTCTTGACCATGTTCGCCTATATGACGCTCACCGAGCGTCGACTCATGGCTTTTATGCAATGGCGACTGGGCCCTAACCGTACCGGTCCTTTCGGCCTCCTGCAACCTCTGGCTGACGGTCTGAAACTGCTGTTCAAGGAACAGTTGATCCCCGCCAACGCCAGACCATTTCTGTTTCTCTTTGCTCCCTGTATCTCGCTGATTGTGGCCCTCACATCCTTTGCGGTGATTCCAGTGCGCACCGAGGATCTGGTTCTGGGAGACATCTCCATCCCTTTTCAGATCGCTGACTTGAACGTCGGCGTTCTCTTCGTCCTCGGGGTCAGCTCCCTTGCCGTTTACGGCATGGTTTTAGGGGGATGGGCCTCGGGCAACAAATACAGCCTGATCGGTGGGGTGCGCTCCAGCGCTCAAATGGTTTCCTATGAACTAGCCCTAGGCGCCGCCCTGGTTGCTCCTCTGCTGATGGTTGGGAGTCTCTCATTCAAAGAGATCGCTCTCTATCAACAAGCTCACGGATGGCTTGGGTTAGCTCAACCGCTGGCCTTCTTCTTGTTCTGTGTAGCAGCTGTAGCCGAGACGAACCGAGCCCCTTTCGACCTGCCGGAAGCGGAACAAGAGCTCGGTGCCGGCTTTCACACCGAGTACTCTGGGATGCGATTCGCTCTCTTTTTCATGGCCGAGTATACGGCCATGATCACCATCAGCGCCGTGGCCACTACGGTCTTCTTGGGCGGACCTTTTATGCCGTTCTTGGAAGGTCCGTCGGCCATATTCTTTCTACTCAAGGTGGCCTGCTTCATGTTCGGCTACATTTGGCTCCGCGCGACTTTGCCGCGCTTTCGCTACGACCAACTCATGCGCATTGGTTGGTTGGTCTTACTCCCCCTGGCCTTCCTCAATGTGGCCATCACCGCCATCGGGGTGGTCCTGGGTTGGTCTCACCCGGCCTTTGCTGCCGCCATCGCCGCCATCATCGTTTTTCTCTACGTGGTCGGCAAGCTAAATCGAAGGCGGGAGGCAGCAGCCGCTCATTAGGAAGGTACAAGCAGTCACCAGCTAAAGGAGGGCACCTTGGGCTGGACGAGAACTGCTGCGCCGGAAGGGCTCTCGAAAACTTATGGACAAGATTATCGATGACCTAATCTCCCTGGGTAAGGGTCTCAGCATCACCTTCAAGAACATGCTGGAACCCTCGGTGACCACCGAGTACCCGAAAAAAAAGCGCCCTGTCCCCGATCGGACTCGGGGACGGCACGTACTGCACCGTTATCAGGACGGGGAAGAAAGGTGCGTGGGCTGCTTGCTCTGTCAGGGCACTTGCCCTGCGGGGGCGATTTATATCGAGGCCGAAGAGAACGATCCGGAGAAGCCGACCTCTAAAGGTGAGCGGTTCGCCAAGGTCTTCGATGTGGACTTGCTGCGCTGCATCTATTGTGGGCATTGTGAATTAGCATGTCCCACTAACGCCATTACTTTGGAGAACAACACCGCTCTAGCCGGTTACACCCGCGAGTCCTTGCTGATGCACAAAGAGGATCTTCTGGAACCACTGGGTGAAGCCACTTTGGGTTCCACGGTGCACTGGGATCCTCAACCTCCCAGCGAAGTCTCCGACCGAGTGCCATCCCAGACGGGGGCCTTCGATGGTTCTGCCACCTCGGCCGCGGCCGTGGGACGCGGGGACTTAAACCTGCATCAAGCCCCGAAACCTCCTAGTTCGCCGGGAGCCGGGAAAGCAGGCCGAAATGATTGATCCTATCTTGGCTCTTGCAGCCCTCATCACCGTGGGCTCGGCCATCGGGGTGGTAGCCAGCCGAGAGTCAGTCCACAGCGCCCTTTTTCTCACCGTCCACCTGATTGGAGTGGCCGGGCTTTTCCTGGCTCTAACCTACCAATTCCTAGCCCTCGCTCAAGTTTTGGTCTATGCCGGTGCGGTCATGGTGGTCTTTCTGTTCGCAGTCAACACCCTGTCACCAGACAAAGAAAAGGTCAGCTTGAGTGATAAGGACTATCTGCCGGCGATCGGGATCGCCGGGGGACTGTCCATGCTGGTCGCTATCCTGCTCGGAACCTTGGGCGGGCAAAGCCCGACTTACCGAGAGGTGGCCTCTCACGAATTGGAGACGATACAGACCTTTGCCCTCAATTTGTTCGGGCCTTTCTTGCTCCCATTCGAGGCCACCGCCTTCGTCTTGTTGGTCGCGCTGATCGGTGCTGTGATCTTAGGGGGGAGGCGAAAGGATGCTCGCTAGTTCACCCGATTTCTTCCTGATTCTCTCTGCGGTGATCTTTGCTATCGGAGCCACTGGCCTGACTCTTAGGCGCAACCCTCTGGTCATGTTCATGAGCATCGAACTGATGCTCAACGCAGCCAACCTCGCCTTTCTCACGTTTTCCAGGTTCGGAGAGTTTCAGCCACAGATGAAGGGTAGTTCCGCAGACGGAACAGTGTTCACCTTCATCGTCATCACCATCGCCGCCGCCGAAGCGGTAGTAGGTCTGGCCATCATCATTACGATTTTTAGAAAGAGACAACTCGTCGACGTGGACGCGTTATCTACTCTCAAGGGATGACATTTCAAGAGGGTAGGGGAGTTTTGCCATGACATTGGGATTCGACATAATGGCGCTGACCGTGCTGCTTCCCCTTCTAGGGGCTCTGCTGCTCGGGTCCGTGGGCGATCGCTTCAGCAAGACGCTGACTGCTACCATCGCTTGCGGCACTGTCGGAGCCTCATTTGCCATCGTGCTCTATACCGCCTATGGAATGCTCCGGGGTACAACCCAAGCCGTTCGCTCGGTCGATTTTTGGGAGTGGGCCACCTTCACCTTCGGTGGAAGCAATGTAGCGGTTGGTTTCGGGATCTATCTCGACCCCTTGAGCTTGACCTTGATGAGCGTCGTCACCGGGGTAGGATTTCTGATTCATTGGTACTCCTCGGAGTACATGGCCGACGACCCGAACTACTCCCGATACTTTGCCCTACTCAATCTTTTCGTGGCCGCCATGTCCTTACTGGTGCTGGCCAACAACTTGCCGGTTCTGATCATCGGTTGGGGAGGAGTGGGGCTGGCTTCCTTCGCCCTTATCGGCTTCTACCGTGAAAAGCCCAGCGCCGCTGCAGCCGCCAAGAAGGCCTTCGTCATGAACGTCATCGGTGATGTGGGCCTGATGATAGCGGTCTTTGTCATTTTCTTGCACACCCAGACTTTGGATTACCACACTCTGTTCCAGATTGAAGCTCCCAAGCTAAGCATCGACCCTACCAACGAGGCTTGGCTGATCACGGCACTGCTGGGCTTGATGGTAGGCGCCTACGCCAAGTCGGCGCAGTTGCCGCTACACACTTGGCTTCCTGATGCTATGGAAGGCCCCACACCGGTCTCTGCTCTCATTCACGCCGCCACAATGGTGACTGCAGGAGTGTACCTTTTGGTGCGCTTTGCTCCCCTCTTGGAGCAATCGCCGGTGGTCATGCAGGCCATCGCTTACCTCGGCCTTTTGAGCGCCCTAATGGCCGCCTGCTGGGCTCTGATGCAGACGGACCTGAAGAGAGTGCTGGCCTACTCCACCATGAGTCAACTCGGATACATGTTCCTGGCGGTGGGGGTCGGAGCTTACGGGGCCGCCATTTTCCACCTAGTGACTCACGCCTTCTTCAAAGCCCTTCTCTTCTTGACTGCCGGAATTGTGATTCATGCTGCTCACGGCGAGCAAGACATGCGCAAACTTGGTGGCCTAGGCAAATCCATACCCTATACCGCTCTGCTTTTCGCCGTGGGGGGAGCAGCGCTGGCCGGGCTCCCTCTAACCTCGGGATTCTTCAGTAAGGAAGCGATCCTTCATTCGGCCCACGGCGACCATGGTTCCACCCTTTTGTTCTTGGGGGGTGCAGGGATCGCCATTCTGACAGCTTTCTACACCGGTCGAGCCTTTTTTCTCACCTTCTTCGGGCCAGAGGCGGTGAAGAACCCCCACCTGCCCGGTGCCGCCACCACTTTGAGTTGCACGGTTCTGGCCGGGCTCGCCTTGGTGGGCGGCTATCCTTACCAGAGTTTGGCCGGCTTCCTCAACGCCCCGGAAGCCTCGGCCACCGTGAGCACGAACTTCGCAATCGACCCTGGAGCAAGCAGCCCAGCGGCCATTGGCTTGGGGGTGCTGTGTCTGCTAGCCCTAGCCGCAGCTTATGCTGTTTTCGGTAAGTCCCGCAGCGACAAGTTCGCCGATCCGGGTCTGCAACGATTTCGAGATGGTTCACCTTTCGATAACCTGTTGTATCCCCTGGTCTCCGCCGCATTTGTCACGGTGGGCCGATTTTTCGCACGAGACCTCGACAGGGTCCTTCAGGACAAGGTTCCAAACACCATTGGCCGGGCCTTCATCGGACTGGGTCAAGCCCTGAAAGAATTACAGAGCGGACAGGTTCGTCACTACATGGCTAGTGTGGTTATCACTGTGGTAATCTTGCTGTTCTATGCCTTGATGATCAAGTCGGGAGGAACCCTATGAGCCTTGAACTGTACCTAGCCATCCCCATGGTGATAGCTGCGGTCTCGTTCTTTTCCCGCGACGCCGTGGCCAAGGTAGTTAGCGCCCTAGCATGCCTATTCCAACTAGGAATCTTGGCTTTCATCATGGGCCACGGCATGGGCCACGACAAACTCA